>DATFVA010000169.1:0-11958 GCA_035260565.1 Ignavibacteriaceae bacterium
CTGTTAGTTTCGCAATCCAGGATATATGCTCCCCAGCAGTTTCGGTTGGAGAGGGTTTTATTTTTCAACTGAAGAACATTATGTTCCGTTATAAGATCTATAGCCACGGCATTTTCCAGTACCCTGATATTACTTTTTTCATTCACTGCATCTATCAAGGCACGTTCAATTTCCTGGCCTGTGAGATCCTTGGCATGGAGTATCCTTGCCATTGAATGACCGCCTTCTTTAGCAAGGTCAAATTTCCCGTGTTTTTTTGTAAACCTGGTACCGATATCAACGAGGTCGTATATCCTGTCGGGACCTTCGGTAACAGTTATTTCGACTGTCTTTCTATTACATAAACCAGCACCTGCAATGAGTGTATCATCGATATGTTTCTCGAATGTATCATGGGTATCCATTACACTTGCTATACCGCCCTGGGCATAATTAGTGTTCGATTCGGATTTATTCTTCTTGGTAGTTACTATAACATCAGCATATTCAGATATCTGCAGTGCTGCAAATAGTCCTGCAATACCGCTTCCGATTATCAGTACATCTGTCCGCATTACTTTGTTTTTAAAACCTCGTGAAAATTAAAAAGGAAAAAGTCGATATCATTTTTAGTTGTAATAAGAGGAGGAAGAAGCCGGAGTACAGTATTATTTGTGCAGTTGGTAAGAACTTTCCTCTGTCTCATCAGGGAGACAATTTCACTGCAGGGATAATTCATCTCTATTCCCTGCATAAATCCTTTTCCCCTTATTTCTTTTATATCCTGCGGGAACATATGTTTCAGTTCCTCAAGCTGCTCTGTTAAATAACCTCCCAGGTCGTCTACTTTCTCCATCAAACCATTCTCAAAAACTTCCCGGAGCACTACTTTGCCGGCAGCGCAGCAGACAGGGCTTCCCCCGAAAGTTGTACCATGTATGCCGGGTGTGAACACATTCTCAAACTTTTGAGAGACAAGTATGGCTCCCAGCGGCAGCCCCCCGCCTATAGCTTTTGCAGCAACAATTACATCGGGATCAATATTATATAAATTACAGGCAAACGGCCGGCCTGTTCTTCCTACTCCTGTCTGAATTTCATCAGAGACGATGGCAAATCCAAATTCATTTCTGAGGTTACTAAGTGTCCGGGCAAACTCTTCAGAAACAACATTGATCCCCCCCTCCCCCTGGATAAATTCTATAAATACTGCGGCCGTATCCTTACCGACCTTCTTTTGAAGGTCTTCGGCATCATTAAAAATAATATGGTCTATCCCCGGAAGCAGAGGCTCGAAACCTTTAGTATATTTTTCTTTACCGGTCAGGGTAACCGCCCCATAGGTTCTTCCATGAAATGAACCAGTAAGTGATAAAATCTTTTTATCAGGTCCGTAGTGTTTCCTGATTAGTTTTATGGTTCCTTCAACCGACTCAGTCCCGCTATTTGTTAAGAAGGCTTTTGACATACCTGAATACTTTAAAAGAAGTGCGGTAAATTCTATCTGAATGCCTGTAATATAATTATTTGAAAGATGGGCAAACTTCTGCATCTGTGAACAGACAGCCTGCACAATGCCGGGATGGGCATACCCGAGTGCATTTACTGCGAGTCCGGAGAAAAAATCCAGGTACCTATTTCCTTCAGTGTCGAAAAGGTGCACGCCGCTTCCGTGTGAAATTTCTATAGGAAGTCTGTTGTAAGTGTGAAGAAAGAGTTTATTTTCTGAATCTATAATCGAATTCGCCATTTAATTCTCACTCAAATGAATAATATAATTGAGAGCAAAAACATAAAACCGAACAAAAAGAAATTATAAACTATTCCCGAGATAATCCCGTAAAATATATTCCGTGTTAAAGCAAAAATACCCGATACCGATAAAAATATTCCCCATAAAAGAAGCAGTCCTTCAAATGCCAGCAGTGTGTATGCTATTGCGGGTTTTAAAATAAAAGGCGAAGGATTATCGGAGAATAGATACTGACCAAAAGTAATCAGTTCTATAGGGAACAAAATTATAAGAGCGAACGCATATGGAAGCAAAGAATAAATAAGGACGGCGTTGTTATCCCTGATACGTGATCTGAGTCCGGAAAATTTATTTGATAAAAATAATATCAAAGTATAGATCCAGATAGCCAGGAAACCAGCGGCAGCGCTTACAAGTATTGCGGTAACCAGGCCGACTCTCAGCGATGTTTCCCCCGATAAAATAATTGAGATAAACCTTGAATCAATAAATGCTTTTACGGTAAACAGAAGACCGATAAGGATGATGAAGTTCTTGTGTTCGGATTGAATAATCCTGTTGAAAGCCTTTACGGGACTTTCAATCATCAGCCCTATCAAATGCCAAAGATCCAGGTTGAATATCCTATCCCTCAGATAGCCTTTACAACCGGAGCAGGTATATTTATAAAAAGGATTTTCAGTACCGCAGTTAGGACAAACGACAACATTTTTCATTTTAAAAATTCACCCTAAGGTTTAGCATCGGTGTTTTTGTGAACGTATTTTCAGAAACATCGAAGTCAAACAGGTTAGCGTCAACATAAGCATCTATAAGATTGGCAACATAAGTTATTACCATATAAATGGTAAACAGGTCTCTCTGGTCGCGGTAAAATGTGCGATTCAGTTTATCGAGGTTATTTTCTGTCCTAACATACCTATTCCTATAATAAACATATAAATCATTATTCTGCTGCCATTCGTATCCAAACCAGACTGCAAGTCCCCATATTACAGGGATTTTAAGATAAGATTCGTTATAAAACTGTCCCCACCCGGGAATTATTGCACTCCTGAGGACAGCACCCCAGGGTGACTTTGTCATAACAAAGGCTGAATCGTTATTTTTAGATGTAGTATCAGATGCGGGAATCTGCTGTGCATAGCTGATGCTTAATGAGAGTAGGGTGAGAAAAGCAAAAATCTTAACTGTATGATTTATCGATGGCTTCAAACAGTTCAAACAATCTTTCAAGTTCATCGTTAGAATAAAATTCAATTGTAATTTCACCTGAACCATCCTGTTTTTGCCTGCAGATAACTTTAGTTGCAAAAATTTTTCTTAAACGGTCTTCAACATCATTAAGGTTTGCGGAACGCGGCGCCTGGTGTGGTGTTTGTCTTGATTTAGGTGTACTTCCTGTCCCCGTCAGATATTTTTTCACAAGCTGCTCAACTTTTCTGACTGACAGATTCGCATCTTTTATTTTAGCAAGCATCTCACGCTGAAGTGACTCTGTGGGAAGGTTTATCAGCGCCCTGGCGTGTCCTGAACTAATATCCTCTTTAACCAGAGCCTCTTTAACCTCATCAGGGAGCTTAAGAAGCCGTATCGAATTGGCTATTGTTGAGCGGTCCTTACCAACCTGGTCTGCAATCTGTTCCTGGGTTAAGTCACATTCTTCCATAAGCCTTTTATAGGCTAATCCTACTTCTATAGGATTAAGTTTTTCCCGCTGAATATTCTCGATCAGGGCCATAGCGAGCATAGTCTCTTCTTTATCAACACGGATAATATAGGCGGGAATTTCCCTGTAACCTATATCGATGCAGGCTTTCAATCTTCGTTCGCCGGAGATAAGCTGATAGGTTCCCCCGGTCATACGGCGGACAGTAATAGGCTGGATGAGTCCGTTTGATAAAATTGATTTCTTCAATTCCTCAAGAGCCTCAGGCTCAAAATTCATACGAGGCTGATAAGGATTCGAGCTTATAACATGAATAGGAATCTTTGCCAGGACGTCGTTTTCCATTCCGTCATCTTTTTTAACCCCAGTATAATCGGGTGCTTCCTCTTTACCGGAGGAAAGACTCTGGGGTCTAATGAGAGCATCAAGTCCTCTGCCTAAACCTGGTTTTAATTTTGTCATAATTTATAATGAAATATTTTCACCCGAATTTCTTTTAATTACTTCAGCTGCCAACGCCATATAATTTTTAGCGCCAGACGAAATGGCGTCGTACAAGATAACAGGTTTACCATAGCTCGGGGCTTCGGATATCCTGACGTTTCTGTGAATAATCGTTTCAAAAACTTTATCTCCGAAATACTTCTTCACCTCTTCCGCCACCTGGTGAGATAACCGCAGACGTATATCAAACATAGTAAGCAACACGCCTTCAATAGTCAAGTCTTTATTAAAATGTTTTTTTACGATATTTATCGTATTAAGCAGCTGTCCAAGGCCTTCAAGTGCAAAGTATTCACACTGTACCGGTATCAAAACCGAGTTCGATGAAGTTAGCGCATTTAATGTCAGCAATCCTAACGAAGGCGGACAATCAATAAGAACAAAATCATATCTATCCAAAACTTTCCGCAGTGCTCCTCTGAGCAGCTGTTCCCTGTCATCCATATCAACCATTTCAATCTCAGCGCCTACCAGGTTTATATTAGAAGGGAGAAGATCCAGGAAAGGCATATAAGTATTTATAACAACTTCATCAACCTGCTTAGTGCCAATCAATACTTCGTACACAGAGGGTGAATGATCACTAACGCTTAACCCGGAAGAAGAATTAGCCTGGGGATCAATATCTATAAGAAGCGTACGTTTTTCTGCAGCAGCCAGAAGAGAGGAAAGATTTATTGCAGTAGTGGTTTTACCCACCCCGCCCTTCTGGTTAGCTATAGCTATTACTTTTGCCATTCAATATTTACAATACGATAAAGCGTAATTTAATTAATAGTTTCGTCTAAAATAGCTTTACATCGTATTTTTTCCAAATCAGCTAAAGCTTAATTTCCTCACCATAATCCAGAACACGGGAATTTATTCCAATTGCTTCAACTTTCTGTTTGAATTCCTTCGGATCAGCCTTAATTACTTCGAAAGTATTATAGTGCATAGGAATTGCTGTTTTCGGGTGTACTAATTCTGCGGCTCTAACAGCGTCCGTTATATTCATTGTAAAATTATCACCAATTGGAAGAAGCATATAATCAACTGGACCATTCATTTCACTGATGAGTTTCATATCGAGGAACAAACCTGTATCGCCGGTATAATAGAGGGTCTTCCCATCGATATGGAGAATTATTCCTGCAGGTTCACCGGCATAGTGCCCATCAGGAGTCTGGGAGCCATGGTGTGCAATAGTAAACTTTACTCTTCCGAAATCAAAATTAAACCCTCCGCCAATATGCATATTGTGAGTCGTAAATCCTTTAGATTTAAGATAATTACCCAGTTCATTTACACATATAAAAGTCAGTTTATTTCTTTCGGCAATTTTCATTGCATCGCCGAGATGATCACTGTGTGCATGTGATAATATTATATAATCGGCTTTCACATCATCAGATTTTACGGGTGAAGTAGGATTATCATCAAGGAAAGGATCCAGAAGAATTATTGTCCCCTTCTCAGTTGTAACCTGAAATGCGGAATGAGAAAAATATTTCAGCTTCATTATATTCCTCCTTTATTTTTTCGATAAAATCAGTTGAGAAGTCCTTCAAAGTTTTTAACAGCTTTGCTATGAATAAACCTCATCAGCTCAAGCTTTAACTTAACCTGGAATCCGCTCCTGATATCGTATACCTTGTTAATAACATTTTCAGTTATTCTCACTTTGTCTTTTTCCAGCAGGTCATTCATATTTGCCGACATAACATCAAAATCGCGTACCTGCCCTGAAAGGTCCTGAAGCTCAGTGACCCTTTTATATAATATCATAAATTTTTTCTTATCATAGCATGATATAAATAACTCCATAGAATATCTCAGTCTTCTGAGTGATATCCTTACTCTGTGAAGTCCCTCCACCGATTCGGAAGAAAAGTAAGTATTTATATCCTGAAGAACCTGGTTCAGCCTATTCTTAAGAACCAGATCGGCTGCTTTGCAGAATGTTAGTCCATTCTCAAGGTCATCTATCTGCCATTTTTTCTTACTCATAACGATTTATGTGAATAGTACTCTTAAAAATCCTCTGATAGTTTTGAAAGATCTCATCCGGCTTTTCCTGTTGGTATAAATAGTGGGAATTTCCGCAAAACCGATACTATAATTTTTCCTTTTAGCATTTACCAGTATTTCTGTTTCAGCCTCATAACCCTTAGAGAGCGGCAATATATCGTGAAGGATACTAGTTTTATATGCCCTGAATCCGCACTGGCTGTCTGAAATAACCTGTTTTAATTTAATACTGAGGAGCACTGAAGATAATTTATTACTAAGTATCCGCTGAAAAGGCATTCCTCTTAAATTCCTGAGCCTGTTTCCAATTACAATGTCATAATATTTGAGCATCTCGATTAATTGAGGTATATATTCAGGGGGATGCTGCAGATCAGCATCAAGGGTAATAGTAATATCGGAATTTAACTCCATACTTTTTTTCATTCCCCTGTTTATTGAAAATCCTTTACCTTCATTTTTTTTACTCGATATCAGTACAATTCTTTCATTAATTCTTATATGCTTAAGGAAATCGTCTGTGGAACCGTCATTAACAGCAATTATTAAATCAGCGAAAGGAAGTGTTTGATTAATTACTACGGGCAGAGTTTCCTGCTCATTGAAGAAAGGAATAACTGCAGCTACTTTAGGTTTTTTTTGCATAATGTTCAAGAATTCCCCTCCAGCCTTTTGCAGCGGGAGATTTAAATGCCTTTACCAGGCGTTTTCTCAAAGCATCTTTTGATAATCCGCGCGTCATCTGACCATTCTCGGCTAAAGAAATCCCCCCGGTTTCCTCAGAGACTATTACACTTAATACATCGGCCTGTTCGGTAATTCCAAGTCCGGCCCTATGCCTCATTCCGAGCGATTCCCCGTTAACCTGGGTAGTTGTAGAAAGGGGAAGTGTGCACCTGGCTGCTTCTATCCCGTTGTTATTTACAATCACCGCACCGTCATGAAGCGGAGAGCGGGGGAAGAAAATAGACCGCAGCAAAGAGCTGCTCAGTTTTGCATTGAGGAGTTCACCGGTTTCAGCGTACCCTCTTATTCCAGTTGATTTAATTATCACTATAAGGGCTCCATGCTGATGCTGCGACAGTTCAAAAGCTGCATCGGCAATTATTTCAGCTGCTTCGGGCGATTCCTCTTTCACAAACATTCTGAAGAACGGATTCCTTGCAACGATAACGAGCAGTCGTCTGATTTCCGGCTGAAAAAGAATAAGAAATGCAATGACCCAGATATCGGTAATTAACTTCAACAGCCAGCTTAGCGCTCTGAAATTAGCTGCCTGAGATGCAAATGAAAGGAGCAGTACAATCATTAGCCCCATGAAAATCTGAGCCGCTATAGTTCCCTTCAATAGAGTATATAGCTTGTAAATAATAAACGATACTATAGCTATATCGATAAGGTCTGCAAATGATACAGTAAGGAAGCCTATTTTGAATAGTTCGAACATTTATTCTGAAAGCTTGTTTAGAATTCTGCTCACCTGCAAACCATAAGGCACGTTATGAGTCCGCAGAAATGCAGCACCGTTTTTAACAGCCAGGGCGTTAATTACTGCTGTGGCAATATCCCTGTCCTCTGATAAATCCCCGATTATATTTTTAATAAATGATTTTCTGGAAACGCCGATCATCACAGGATAACCAGCTTCTTTAAATCTACTTAATTCTCTGATAATAGCTAAATTATGCTCAAATGTTTTTCCAAATCCGATTCCCGGATCAATTATTATTTTACTTATCCCCTGTCTTTCTGCCTTCTCAGCCTGTTTCCTGAGAAAATCCAGGATGTCTTCTATTAAATTTTCATAGACGGGTTCTAACTGCATATCTTTTGGAGTACCACGGATATGCATGATTATAATAGCAGCATCATATCGCTGTACAGTTTCCATCACTTCGGGATCAAAGGTTCCCCCGCTGATATCATTTATTATGGCAGCTCCGCGTTTTAATGCCTCGGCCGCTACTCTGCTTTTAGTAGTATCGACCGAAATAACTGCATCGGGGTTCTTACTTAATATACCTTCCAGCACAGGTATAATCCTGTTCATTTCTTCAAATGCTGAAACAGATTCAGACCCCGGCCGGGTCGATTCTCCCCCTATGTCAACGATATCAGCCCCTGCCTCCAGCATTTCAATTCCATATTTCACTGCATCCTTCCTGTTAAAGTATAAGCCTCCGTCGGAAAAGGAATCAGGTGTTACGTTAAGAATACCCATAACATACGAACGGTCAAAAAGAAAATTTTTTCCACCGATAGTGTAAGATTTGTGCTTCATTGAGGTTTTACCAGGGGATTTCAGTTCTTCACTGTTATCTGCTCGCATCAGGAATCGCTTACCGCTTAAAGTTAATAAGGAATTTGTCTGAAAATTATCACTAAATATAATCTCTCTTTGCAGTCTTTGCAAAGTTCAGAAGGTATTTAAAAATAAAAAAGGTGACGTTTGAAGTCACCCGCGTTTACTTTAGCCGGCAGTTAATCATTTAACCAGGTTTTTTAGTTCCGCTGCTGCAGCAGTAATGTTATCAGATTTGAAGATTGAAGAACCGGATACAAAGACATCCACGCCTGCTTTAAATGCCGGGATGATTGTGTCTTTATCAATGCCCCCGTCTATCTCAATCTTGAAATCAGCATTAAATTCTTTCCGCAGTTGAACGGCTTCTGTTATTTTGCGGATTGAATTCGGAATAAACGATTGGCCTCCGAAACCCGGGTTTACCGACATAATTAATAGGATGTCAATGTACTCTGCAATATCCCTTAGAGTATGAACCGGGGTTGCAGGATTTATCACCACACCCGCCTTCATTCCCAGTTCTTTTATTTTGTTTATCGTCCTGTTAAGATGAATTACTTCCTCCTGATGGACCAGGAGATGGTCTGCACCGGCATTTTTAAAATCTTCAAGATATTCATCAGGATTTTCAATCATCAGGTGAACATCTACCGGCAGCCTGGTCACTTTTCTGACTGCTTTAACTATTACAGGTCCGAATGTAATATTCGGTACAAAGTGGCCGTCCATTATATCGCAATGAATCCAGTCGGCTCCTCCCATCTCAACCAGGCGAACCTGCTGTTCAAGATGTGAAAGATCCGCAGCCAAAATAGAAGGAGCAATCAGAGCCATTTATTCTTCCTTTACTTCGTTTTCGTTGGCAGTCTTTGTTACAAAAAGATCAACAGCATCGCCGGGATTAACTTTGTTGCCTTTACTGGGGTACTGATCAAGAATAGTATTGGGCAGAAGTGAAAATGAAGGCTGGTAATTTATTTTCCCGACTTTTAAAGAACTATCCGCAAGAACCTTTTCAGCTTCAGTTAGCGATTTACCTATCAGGTCCGGAACTTCGATACTACCTGTCTGAACCTTTCCCAGGCTCACGGTTACTTTTACGCTCTCTCCTTTTTTAACCGGAGTACCTTCAGCATATTGCTGGTCGTATATCATATCTTTCGGATAGCTCGAAGGTTCCTGGTCAACGTCGCCAAGTTTTAATCCAAGTCTCTCAAGCGAAAATTTAGCATCTCTCACCGATTTTCCTGTTAATGGAGGAACATGCACCACAGGCTCTCCGCCACTTACGAAAAGGTAAACCCGCCTTCCCTCTTTTACAGTTTCGCCTCCCCTCGGACGCTGAAAAATAATTGAACCCTCAGGAAATTTCTCATCAAACGTTGTGTCACCTATAATAGGATCAAGGTCCTGTGTCTCAAGGAGTCGGACAGCATCGTTTTCAGTTTTACCCACAACATCGGGTACTTTTTCTATAGGCGAACTTACATACCAGGGCAGAATAATATTATCGAGCAATAAAACAAATGCAACTAAGGCAAATAGAATCCAGAGTAATTTCTTTACGACGGGTTTTCGGAGATAATTTTTCATCGTGCCAAATATATCAAATGGGTATATTTTAAACAAACAATCTCCCGATTATTCAAAGTGGAACCGGGGTTTGAACTATGAATAAAAATAATTTTACCATATATTTGGCCGTTATTAAGAATCAACAGAAAAGTTTGTTTTTATGTGGTAATTACTTGCCGCTAAGATTCTTCTGTTTTTTTTATTCATATTACTTATGAGGTACTAATGTTCAAGCAGCACCCCAAAGGTTTGTACGTGCTTTTCTTTACCGAGATGTGGGAGAGGTTCAGCTACTACGGTATGACGGCTATCCTTTCGCTTTACATGATTAATGCCCTGATGTACGATAAAGCCTTCACTTCCTCAATCTACGGTTATTATACGGGACTTGTTTATCTGACCCCGCTTTTAGGGGGATATGTTGCGGACAAATATTGGGGAAACAGAAAATCAATAATCTGGGGCGGAATTGTTATGGCCCTTGGTCAGTTTGCACTTTCATTCAGCGGGTTCTTATATCATCCTCCTGTTGATCCAAATATAACGTATTCAGCGCTTACATTTAATCTCCAGCAGATCGTATTTGTAATCGGATTAACACTGCTGATCATTGGGAACGGCTTTTTTAAGCCGAATATTTCAACGATGGTCGGACAACTTTACCCGGCGAGTTCTGTAAGAATGAGGGACTCAGCATTTACTATTTTTTACATGGGAATAAATCTCGGAGCACTATTTTCACCACTTGTTGCAGGAGGACTCGGGGACACCGGCAACCCGGCCGATTTCAAGTGGGGATTTTTCTCGGCAGGTGTAGGGATGCTGATAGGGTTAGTCACTTTTTACTGGGGGAAGGATAAATTTCTTGTTACACCCGAAGGTGCACAGATCGGTCTGCCCCCGGCTAAGAAAACAACCGAAGAGAAAAAAGCGGTGGTTCCCGATTTTACAACAGGTCAAATTATTTTTGCTATAGGGCTTTTCCTGGCACTGTTTTTTATCATTTTATTCGGATTTAATGCCGACATTATCAGTGCATTTATCTACTCTTCAATGATTGCAGTACCAACCCTTATAATTATAGATAAATCATTAACAAAAGAGGAAAAGCAGAGAATAGCTGTAATTTATATTCTTTCCTTCTTTGTTATATTTTTCTGGTCTGCTTTTGAACAGGCCGGTGTTTCCTTAACATTTTTTGCAGAAGAACAGACGAACAGGGTAATTACCTGGCTGAATGATTTTGTCATTCCTGCAAGCTTCTTCCAATCTGTCAACCCATTTGCAATAATAATATTCGCACCATTATTTGCCTCAATCTGGACGAAGCTTGGGGATAGAGGGAAAGAACCTTCATCGCCTCTTAAAATGGCAATAGGCTTAATGATGCTCGCGTTAGGTTTCGTACTGCTGGTTATCGGGGCCAGGATAGCAGACACAGGCGTTAAGGTAAGTCCTCTCTGGCTTGTAGGAGCTTATACGCTGCATACTTTCGGAGAATTGAGCTTATCCCCTATTGGTTTATCAATGGTAACAAAACTTTCACCAATAAAATTTTCATCGCTGCTGATGGGCGTATGGTTCCTCGCAAATGCGGCAGCAAACCTTCTGGCAGGAAAATTAAGCACGCTTTACCCGGAAGCAGGTCACACTACATATTTATTCGGCTTTGCCATTAACAACCTGGCTGATTTCTTTACAATATTTGTAATAATGGCTGCAGCAGCATCACTGATCTTATTTATCATATACAAGCTGTTATTAAAAATGATGCACGGAGTCACCTGATAAATTGATTATTAGTTAATTTAAATGATCCCCCGTTTTCTTTTTTGAATCCGGGGGATTATTTTTTTAGATATGCATAAAAATTATTTCATATTAAACCGGATCATTATAGAATTGAACGCTTCTCTGCGGGGTTCGGTTATCACGGAAATATTCTCACAGGAAAAGGATACACTTGTTCTGAAATGTGAGAATGATACGGAAGGATATATTGAACTTTCTGTAAACCCGGGTGAACCTTATATAACCCTAAGGAGTGATTTCCACCGTGCAAGAAAAAACTGTATAGATTTCTTTGAGGAATACCTTCCCCTTAAAATTATTGAATCGGAGATCTCGGATCATGACAGACTAATCCGGATCACCTGTAATAGG
>DATFVA010000170.1:0-2515 GCA_035260565.1 Ignavibacteriaceae bacterium
AACTTAATGAAAATATTAAAAATTTTCTATAATTTATTTTGTTGTTTTTTTGATTTATGATAAAAGTATTTTTGTTCCGTCAATAATGAAAAAATATCTTCTTATAGTTATTCCGCTTTTGATAGCTTTCCAGGGCTGTCTCAATTATATCCAGGATATTAATCTCTTCGCCGATGGTTCCGGTAAGCTGAGAATAACCTACTGGATGAAAATGCCCGATAATGAAAATCTCAAAATACTTGATAAAATCGGATTATTTAACGCAGATTCCATAACGAATCAGTTCTCTTCCAAATATAATAAAATAACCGATGTGGAAGTCCATACCGACTCGACGGACAGCACAACTCATGCAAAGATTGAAATGACCTTTAATCACATTGACTCCCTTAATTATACCAAAGCCTTTTCGGATGCACACTTTTCTCTTGAGGACGGAGCTGCTGGGCAAAAGGTATTTACCCAGTTCATTCCTCCTATCGCGACAGGTTTCGGGTTCGATGGAAGTGAGTTCAAGGTGACTTATAAATATACGTTTGGCGGGGATATAATAACGCATAATGCGACGAGAGTTGATGGCAGGGTTCTGATCTGGGAATATAACATTTCTGAAATCGGCAGTGGAAAGACTATCTCCGTGACCTTTAAGCCCTATAAATTGAAAGAAACGCCTTACTGGATTTATTATCTCTCAGGATTGGTGCTTCTTATTGTAATTATATTTTTATTCAAGAAGAAAAAAGACTAAAAAGAGCATTTTTTCCAAATAATTCCCTACAATGGTATAAATGATTTTATTGACATGCCATAGTGTTTTAATTATATTTACTTTCTATGTTTTAAATAGAAAATCGGGTTATGGCTGCAAGCGATTATAAAATTTTTTCTGGTAGTTCCAATAGACCTTTAGCTGAAAGAATTGCTCACACACTTGATAAGCCGCTTGGTTCTCTTGAGTTAAAAAGGTTTAGTGATGGAGAAATATGGGCCAAATATGGAGAGAATGTTCGCGGATGTGACATCTTCTTAATACAGTCCACCATCCCCCCGGCAGAAAACCTCCTGGAATTACTTATTATGATAGATGCTGCTAAAAGGGCATCTGCGAAAAGGATAACGGCAGTTATTCCTTATTTTGGTTATTCCCGGCAGGATAGAAAAGATCAGCCGAGGGTTTCTATTAGTGCAAAGCTTGTAGGAAACCTGATTACAATAGCCGGAGCAGACCGTATTATGACAATGGATCTGCACGCACCGCAGATACAGGGATTTTTTGATATCCCTTTTGACCATTTATACGGATCACCGATTTTCATAAATAAGTTTGAAGAAATTAAGTCAAACCTTGTTGTGGTTTCTCCCGATGTCGGGGGAATTAAGGTTGCAAGATCTTATGCTAAACGGCTTCATGCAAACCTGGTTGTTATTGATAAACGAAGACCCATTCAGAACCAGGCTGAAGTTGTGAATATTATAGGTTCTGTTGAAGATAGAGATGTTCTCATTGTTGATGACCTGATAGATACTGCCGGCACTTTCGTTGGTGCAGTTGAAGCTTTGAAGCAGAAAGGTGCGAAGGAGATTTATGGTGCGATCACACATCCTTTGCTTTCTGGAAAAGCAATTGAAAGAATAGAGGCTTCTGATCTTAAAAAATTATTCGTATCCGATACAATTCCTTTAAAGAGAAATTCGGATAAAATAGAAGTTCTTACCGCATCTGAAATTTTTTCAGAAGCGATAAGAAGAACATTTAATAATGAATCAATTAGTTCACTTTTCGATGTAGATAAAAGTTAAAATTAGTCCTGGAGTTTATAAATGGAAAAATCGATATTAGAAGCAGAAGTCAGAGAGATAGGAAGCAAACAGGCCCGTAAGCTCGTTAGAAATAGCGGTAAAGTACCGGGCATTTATTATTCAAAACACGATTCGCCGGTTCACCTGGCTGTTTCCGAAAAAGCAATTAACCCCCTTGTTTATACAGCTGAAACACATTTGGTTTCGTTAAAAGTTGACGGGAAAGAACTTGACTGTGTGATAAAAGATGTCCAGTTTGATCCAATTACAGACAGAGTTGTACACTTTGATCTTATAGGTTTAACTTCCGGTGAAACATTCCAACTTGAAGTCCCTGTTCAACTGCATGGTACTCCGGTGGGGATAAAAGAAGGAGGCATTGTTCAGCACCTTATCCATAAAATTGAGCTGGAATGCCTTCCCAAGGATATTCCGCAGCGCATTGATATTGACATTTCAGAACTCAAAATTGGGGATTCCATTCACGTTAAAGACCTTAAAATTGAAAATATAACATTTCTTAATCCTGAGGATTCTGTTATTGTATCTGTCTCTCATCCTAAGGTTGAAAAAGAACCGGTTGAGGGAGAAGAAGCAGCTGGAGAAGAACAAGCTGAGCCCGAAGTTATTGGTAAAGGTAAAGGCGAAGAAGAGGAAGAATAATCAAATAACAGAAATTGCGACTGATATTAGGTATTGGCAACCCCGGTAACAA
>DATFVA010000171.1:0-9355 GCA_035260565.1 Ignavibacteriaceae bacterium
TTTTCTTTACCAGGGGTACTTTTGCCGGGAGATAGGGAAGTCGTCCAGTTACTGCTGTCGCACGTAGGTTCTGAAACTGAAATCCGTTCGAGTGAATACCCCTCTTTTCCGCCCCATTTGGTTTTATAACGTAAGCTATCTATCACCGCATCTCTGAAATCATATAGTATTATGCCGTCCTCAGTATTCCCAAGTGTGCCGAAATTCGTAATAAATAGATTTTCAATCCCGGGATGCTTTGAATAAATCGAGGTATCTTTCGCAATCACGGCAAATTGCTGGGGATGCAGGTAAAAATCGCTGCCGGTAATAAAATTCCTTGAGGGCGTCGTCAGAAGATCACTTGCCGACCAGTCCTTGAGGTTAATACTGTCGGAAGAATTATTTATTATCTCAAACCATTCGGGTTCTCCGGTTGAGGGATCGTACATTATTTCATTTACCAGGACCGTCTTATTTGCAAATCCCGGCTGGATAATCCTTTCAGCATAGTTATTTAATGTGTCCTCATCCTCTGCATATATAACCTTTACAGCTGTTAATAAACCAGCTGACAAATTTTTTATTGAATCAGCGGAAATTATGAACAGAGAATCATCCGGGTTAAGTGAAATACCGGCATTTGATGAAAGTCGTTTATCGGCAACATTATCCGAATCGCTGTCGATATAAAATTCAGTTATTATACCGGAGGCTGGTTCGCTTCCTTTATTCTTAACAATTGCAGCAATGAAAACATTATCACCATCAACAGGGAATTCAGGATCTGAAGTAATCTTTATAATTGTAACATCCCTTTCCTTCGCAGTAATACTGTTGATCCTCCCCGGTGTACTGAGTTCTATATCATCAGATGAACCCCAGTTGACAGAAAGATTTGAAGGACCTTTAACGGCTGCCCTTTCAAGTGAATGACCGTCGGCACCGCCCCACTCATGATAGAAATAGACCGAGTCCATCATCTGCCCGCGTGAATCTTTCAAAACAAAACCATCATTATCATTATTCAGGACCGGAAGGTTTAACACGATTATAGGCGATGGAATTAATCGATGATAATTTGTGATCGATGAATCTCTGCTGATCACTATGTAACCCTGAGGAGGAATTATATAGTGAGGTTTTATTACTGCGTAGGCAGGAGTTGCAACCACATCGTTTATTGTCCAGTTCTGTAAGCTGATTGAATCAGTTGAGGTATTGAAAAGCTCAACCCATTCCGGTTCACCCCCTGACGGTGTGAACATTATTTCATTTATAACTATGGTAAAAGGGGAGTAACCAGGTAAAATATTTTTGATAATATGGTTATTACTTGTATCCATATCGGCATTAAATTCAGCTGATGCATAATAATTCTGAGGACTGAGCAGGTTTTCAGCCGTATAACCTGATTCAACTACTGATGAATCCCCCGGCTGCAGTGACAGACCTGTGATTGTTTTCAGAAGCACATCCGGGATTGAGTCGAGGTTGGTATCCCGGTAAAGTTTAAGCGAATAATTTGCGGCATTATATCCCGGATTCTTCACTATAATATTCAGCAAAACATCGTCTCCGAAAGCAGGGTAGACGGGAAATGATCTTATATCGTCAACAGAAATGTCAAAATCTTTTTGTGTAACAGAATTGATAAACCCCGGAGTTCCGTGATTTCTGCTTATTGAGGTCAGCCAGTTCTCCTGAGTTGTGGGAGGACTTTCGGAATTTATTCTCTCGAGCGAAATACCATCATTTCCTCCCCAGCCGGATGAGTATTCCAGTGAATCGATAACCCGGTTCAGCGAGTCCAGTAGAATAATTATGTCACCTGTATTATTTAAAGCTGAAAAGGAATGTATCACAAGGTGTGAAGGTATACTGAAATATTTTTTTATCGTGCTGTCCTTTGCAATTACAGCATAGGTTCCAGGTGTGATAAATAAATCTTCTGTACAGACTGCAGTCGTGTCACGAGTATCGGCTATCTTATAATTTTTGAAATTAATCAGCTTGTCGCTTCTGTTTAAGACTTCAATCCATTCTGGCTGAGGTGCATCAGGGTCGTACATAATCTCATTTATTATAAGATCATTTCTGATCTCATTGACCCGCATAATAGTAACATTTGCAAATGCGGTATTGTTTGTAGTATCGTCATCTGGTACACATACCATCCTGGCAATGAAATAATTGCTCCCCTCATCATTGTTGAATGAAGATAGATTGAGTAGTATACTGTCGCCGGGTAATATTGGAACAGAGTTTATTGTTGATATCATTTCTGAATACTGCGGGATAGAATCACAGTTCAGATCCCTGAAAAGCGATATTGAGAATGAGGGGGAAATACTGAGTCCTGAATTTTTAACCTGTATATTGAACTGTACAGGTTCACCTAAAATTCCATATTCAGTTGCAGGCTCGAATGCCGATATTCTAAGATCGTTATTTTTTGGGGTGATTGAATTTATCTTCCCCGGTGTTGCTTTGAAAATACTTTCTGAGGTAGACCAGCTGGTTTGAAGGGTTCCGGGAATATCAGGGGAAATTCTTTCAAGTGATTTTCCTCCTGTATTGCCTCCCCAGTCAGGGGAATAAGAAATGCTGTCTATCATAATCTCAAGTGAATCCTTTATCACAACAGCATCGCCCGTATTATTGAGTGTCGGAAGAATTAATTTAATGATAGGTGAAGGGACCTGGTAAAAATTAAGTATGGATGAATCCCTCGTAATAACTACAAACGATTCTACCGGAAGAATGAAATCGTCATCAGTAATGATTTTTGTTGAAATATTATCAGAAATACTCCAGCCTTTGAGATTGATATCTTCAGTGGTGCGGTTATATATCTCTACCCATTCAGGTTCTTCACCGGAGGGAGCATACATTATCTCGTTGATTACCACATCGTTGTAACCGGTTCCCCTGGGATAAACAATGAAACTTTTTAAAGCAGTATTATTCGAAGTATCTTCATCAGCGGGAAAATAAACTATGGCAATAATATTATAATACCCTGCCTCGGCTGAAATAATATCGGCATAAACTGAAATGGAATCTCCTGCAGTCAGACTAAAATACTCCTGTGAATAAATTTGTTCACTGCCCTGGGGAATAGAGTCAAGATTTATATCATTAAAAAGAGTTACAGTAAAATCGTCTGCAGAATTCTCCCCGTAATTTTTAATTATTGCAGTGATTAGAAGATTATCACCCTCTTGCGGAATCCCGGGAGAGATGCTGATTGAGCTTATTCCAAGGTTAAAGGATACCGGGGTAACTGAATTTCTGAATCCGGGTGTACCGTTGGAGAAAATAGAATTATTCCAATTAACCTGCGAACTGTCTGATCCGAAAATGATTTTCTCATCTGAAAGGGTTTGCAGATTATTTGCCGAATAAGTATAAACATCCAGTGTATCATCATCCGGGGAAAGAAGAAATACAGGGCGGTCGGAAGTATTTGCCATTCCGGTTGACCCGAAATAATTATCTTCAATACGTAGTATTAAGGCTTCGGGCGGGACAAGGTCTTTGTAAATGCCGGATAAAAGATCATAGTCGCCTTCAAACAAAACAGCATATGAAAGAGGATTCAGGATTGTCCCTTCGCCTGCATCTGATATAATATCTGCTGTGGAATTGTAATACTTTATTTTAAAATCATCCAGGTCGATACTTTGAGTATCCGTATTATAAATCTCGATGAATTCATTGTTCCCCGAAGCAGGATAAAACATTATTTCATTTAACTTCAGGTAAGATCCGTTCTGCGCAAAAGAAGAAGCGGTACAGATCAGCAAAAGGAAAATAACTCTGGGCTTCACCCTAAAAATCCCTTGGAATTTTTATTGTCAATATAAAAAATTAATATAAACAAGAAAAATACTTTTATAGAACATTTTCTTTATCGCATAAAAAACTATAACCCTTTTTTCTTTAGTCCTTCGAGGTGTCTCCTGGCAAAAAATTCAAATATTGAATCGGGTATAATGCCGAGCAGGTTTGTGCCTACCACGGTTAAAAATGGGAACTGGATCTTTCTTTTTTCTTTTTTTATACCCGCTACTATAATTCCCGCTGCTTTTTCAGGACTCATCATTAAAGGCATGTAGAATTCATTTTTATCTGTCATCGGCGTTTTAACAAATCCCGGCCGCACTGTTATAACTTTTATACCATAACCTGAAAGTTCAATTCTTAAACTTTCAAGCACCTTTGAAAATGCTGCTTTGCTTGCGTTGTAGACCCCGCTTCTTGGAAATCCCTTTGTATCTGCCAGACTTGAAACACCCACAATCATTCCGCGCTTCTTTGAAATAAAATATGGGATCAGTTTTTCCAGGAAATAAAAATTTCCGGTAAGGTTGACCGAAACAACTTCTTTTCCTTTGTCGGCAGAAAAATCCCCGGCATCTATCCTGTAGCTTGTGCCTGCATTTAATATTGCAATATCAATTTCTCCGAATTCTGCAAGGATAGTATTAAATGCTGAATTCACCTGCTCCTGATCTGAAACATCGCAGTGTATAGGAAGTATAAAACTATTAGCGGAGCTGAACTCTGATGCAAATTCACGTAGCTTATCTGTATTCCTCGCAAGGATCGCAACCTTACAATTTTCTTTTGATAATTTATTTGCGACAGCATAACCGATTCCGCTGGAGGCCCCGGTAAGTAATATTGATTTGCCGGATAGATTCATACCATTATTTTTCTAAATGAAACGTTCTAAACTAAGAAATTGCGGTAAAAGATTTGGTGCAGGAAAATAATGAAATCGAAGATCGGTTGTTCGGATATGTTTTCCGCTTGGGGGCAGACCTGGCTCATAATCATAAGGAGGGACGTATCGAAGACAACCTCTTCATGAATTGCGGGCAGATTTAATAAACGAAGTCAATAAATAATTTTTAAACTTTTGTATTATCATTACAATTGTTATCTTGCTACAAAAATTATTCCAATGTTTTTTAATAATATAGTACCGGTAGAAGACGTAGAAGTAAGGAAAGAAGTTGTAAAAACACGCTTTTCCTGCGATTTAGAGAAATGCAAAGGAGCCTGCTGCACTTTCGAAAGTGAATATGGTGCTCCTTTACACGAGGAAGAAGTTAAGATCATTGGAGAAATACTGTATAAAGTAATGCCTTATCTTCCGGATGAGCACAAAAAAATAATAGAAAATGAAGGTTTTTATAAATACTGGAACAAGGAATTGATGACGAACAGTCTTGATAATAAAGCCTGTGTTTTTGTGTTTTATGAAAACGGAATAGCGAAGTGCGGTATAGAAAAGGCTTATTTTGATGGGAAAACGGATTTCAGAAAACCGATCTCCTGTCATCTTTTTCCTATAAGGATAACAAAATTCGGCGCTGATGTCCTGAGATATGAAAAATTCAGCGAATGCAGTCCTGCCCTTGAAAAAGGAGAACAGGAAAATATTACAATAGCTGAATTTTGTGGAGAAGCACTTGAACGTAAATACGGCAGAAAATGGTATTCAGCATTAAAGGAAAAAATAGAATAAAAGATGTTATCACTAAGTCAAAAACTCTCACAGCAGCAGAAACTTTCTCCCCAGCAGATTCAGTATCAGAAACTTCTGCAATTAAATACTCTTGCTCTTGAGCAGAGAATTAAAACTGAACTGGAAATCAACCCTATCCTTGAAGAGGTAATGGACGACGAAATCGAACTTTCCCAGGAAAAAGAGAAAGAGAAGGAAAAAGAGGATGAAGTTGATGAATATGAAGATTACGATAAAGAGGAATTTGAACTCGAAGATTTTATGAACGATTCTGATTTCGAAGGGGACAGGGTTAACAGAAGCAAAGACGATGAAATTTATCAGCCCCTTGCACCGGCAAAGGAATCACTGACAGAACATCTGCAGAATCAGCTTACAATGCTTAACCTCGAGGCTGACCTCTTCATGCTCGGGGAGGAAATTATAGGCAACCTCGATGCTGATGGATATCTGAAACGCAGTCTTGAAGATATCATTAATGAACTTGAAATGTTCGAACATGTTAAAATTTCTAAGGAAGAAGGAGAAGCTCTTCTCAAAAGGATTCAGCGGTTAGATCCAATAGGCATAGCTTCAAGGAATTTGCAGGAATGTCTTCTTGTTCAGCTTAAGCATACTGATCACGATGCATATTATACTTACCTGGCGGGTCAGCTTCTCGAACAATGTTATGACGATTTTACTAAAAGAAGATTTGAAGCGATAAAGCAGAAACTTAACCTTACGGATGAGACTCTCAAAATAACTCTCGATCTGATCCAGAGCCTGAACCCAAAACCGGGTGAGGGTAATATTGAATCTGTGGAAATGAACCAGATTACTCCCGATTTTGTGGTTGAGAAAGTAGACGATAATTTTGTTATTACTCTGAATGACAGGAGTATGCCGTCAGTAACTATCAGCAGGACATACCTCGAGATGTTCGATGCAAACAAGAGATCGAAAAAAACCCCCAGGGAAAAAGAGACCTACAAGTTCCTGCGCGAAAAATTTGAATCGGCTAAATGGTTTATTGCCTGCATACAGCAGAGACGCGAAACTCTGATGAAAATCATGCGTGCGATACTTGAGAGACAGTATGAGTTCTTTGATAAAGGACCCAAGTTCCTGAGACCGATGATCTACAAGGACATCGCAGAAGAAATCAATATGGATATTTCTACAATCAGCAGGGTTGTGAACGGTAAATATGTACAGAGTCCTATGGGAATACACGAGCTGAAATATTTTTTCAGTGAAGGATTGGCTACCGACAGCGGTGAAGAGGTTTCAAATAAGCACATAAAAGAAAGACTAAAAGAAATAATCGAGTCGGAAGACAAAAGCTCACCTTACAGCGATGATAAGCTGGCGGAGATCCTTAATGATGAGGGCGTGCATATAGCCAGGAGAACCGTTGCAAAGTACCGCGAACAGCTGAGAATACCTATAGCGAGACTCCGCAAGGCTTTATGACTATTGCAGAAGATATTCTTCTGACCGTACTTGCCTTCGCTCTTTTCGGATTTGTTCATTCCGTTCTTGCATCTCCGGGATTCAAAAAGAAGCTCCTTAAGGAAGCCGGCACACTCATAGCTTTCTACCGGCTGGTATATAACCTTATTGCAATATTTTTTTTCTACCTGTTGTATGAGATACTTCCTCATCCTGATGCGGTAATTTATGATCTGGCTACACCGTGGGATTTTATTATTCTTATCCCTCAGTTTTTAAGCATTGCAGGTCTGATATGGACGCTGAAATACTTCAGCAGTCTGGAATTCCTCGGGATAAACCAGGTTATAAGATGGTTCCGGGGTGAATATAGAATAGAAGATTCAGACGAAAGACTGACTTTAAGGATTGAGGGTCCTTATAGGTTTTCACGTCATCCGCTTTACCTTTTTACGATCCTTTTCTTACTCTTCCGCCCTGTGATGGATATCTTTTATCTCACTTTTTTTCTATGCATAGTTGCTTATTTTTATACAGGATCATTTTTCGAAGAAAAGAAACTTATTGAAACGTTCGGGGAAAAATATATTATTTATAAAAAATCTGTCCCCCGTATCTTTCCCTTTAAGATTTCCGGCAAGTGATTTATTATCCATAAATTTGAACAGTTATATTATGCTGTTTAACTTGTATGACATTTTATTTTTGAATAAGGAGCGAACCACAGAATGGAACAAATGAAGGCAACAACAATATTAGGTCTGGTGCATAACGGGGTTGCAGCTCTCGGCGGCGACGGACAGGTTTCCCTGGGTAATACAGTTGTGAAACATAATGCGGTGAAAATACGTAAGATTGCCAATGGGAAAGTATTATGCGGATTTGCAGGTGCTTCCGCTGACGCTTTCACCCTGATGGAGCGATTTGAGGATAAGCTTGAACAGTATAGGGGAAATGTTTCCCGTGCTGCAGTTGAACTTGCAAAGGACTGGAGAACGGATAAATACCTGCGAAAACTCGAGGCAATGCTTGCCGTTATCACAGAGGATAAAGCACTTGTTGTAAGCGGGAACGGTGACGTAATTGAACCGGATGATAATATAGTCGCGATAGGTTCAGGCGGAATGTACGCGCTGGCGGCTGCAAAGATGCTGAAGAAATATAGCTCTCTTCCAGCTGATAAGATTGTTAAAGAAGCCTTATTAACAGCATCGGAAATTTGTATTTACACAAATGATAAAATTAACGTCGAAGTAATTGAAAGTCAGAAATGAGCAAAAGCAAAACAAAAAAAACAAATAAAGAATATACTCCATCCCAGATAGTTAAGGAGCTTAACAGGTTTATAATCGGGCAGCACGATGCAAAGAGAGCGGTAGCGATTGCATTGAGAAACAGGTGGAGAAGACAACAGGTTGTTGATTCTATAAGGGAGGAGATCCTTCCTAATAATATTATTCTGATAGGTCCCACAGGCGTGGGCAAAACGGAAATTGCGAGAAGATTGGCAAAACTGGCGCAGGCTCCTTTCGTGAAAGTTGAAGCATCAAAGTTTACAGAAGTAGGATATGTGGGGCGCGATGTTGAATCGATGATCCGTGATCTTACAGATTATGCAGTAAATATGGTTAAATCGGAAAAGACAGAAGCGGTACAGGAGAAAGCCGATGAACTAGCTGATGAGAAGATACTTGATATCCTGATCCCTCCTGTAAAAAAACCTGCTCCTGCAGGAAATTCTGAAGATGAGGTAAACAATGAAGCTTACCAGAACCAGAAGACCCGTGAATGGATGCGTGAAAAACTGAAGAATGGTGAGATGGACGATAAGATGATTGAATTTGATGCCTCTGCAAATTCGAATGTAGGACTTCAGGTTCTCGGTCCCCTGGGACTGGATGATATGGGAATTAATTTCCAGGAGATTATGGGCAATATGATGCCTAAGAAGAGGAAAAAGAGAAAAACAAAGATCCCTGAAGCTAAAAAGATAATCGCCCAGGAAGAGGCTCAGAAGCTTATTGATATGGAGACGGTGCAGAAGGAAGCAATTGAGAGGGTTGAGAATTCAGGGATAGTTTTCATAGATGAGATTGATAAAGTAGCCGGAGGCGGCGGGAAAGGACAGGGTCCCGATGTATCGCGTGAAGGCGTACAGCGTGATTTACTCCCAATTGTTGAAGGTTCAAATGTAAATACAAAATACGGTGCCGTAAGAACTGATCATATTCTCTTTATTGCTTCGGGTGCTTTCCACGTTTCAAAACCGTCAGACCTGATTCCTGAACTTCAGGGAAGATTCCCTATCAGGGTTGAATTAAAAAGCCTTACTGAAGATGACTTCGTTCAGATCCTCACTCAGCCTCAGAATGCATTGCTGAAACAATACCAGGCTTTGTTAAA
>DATFVA010000172.1:0-7451 GCA_035260565.1 Ignavibacteriaceae bacterium
GTGGGGGAGGAATGGAGTTATGGAGTGGGGGAAAAATGGAGTGGTGGGCAAACCACGAAGCATAGATTTCCAGGGGTTGTCATTCTGAGGATGGGGGAATGGAGCGGGGGAGATGTGGAGTATTGGGCGAACCCGCCTGACATCGAGGCTGGCAGACGAGGGATAGGTAGAATAAACTTTTAGAATTTCATAAATGAAATTCCTACACCATTCTTGCACTCATTTCACGCAGTCACATCTACACAGCAGGCTGATATGGCAATTGAATTACTGCCTGCCCGAAAGGCCGGATAATGCTGGAGTTCGCCAATCTTGTAATCTTTGCAATCTTTTACTTCAGCAATATCATCTTTTTACTCGAAACAAAATCTTTTGCTCTTAACCTATATATGTAAATACCGCTGGCTACTTTCTCTCCGTTTGAATTTAACCCGTTCCAGGTTACTGTATGCTGGCCGGGATTCTCAGCGACGTTATTTACAAGGCTCTTGATCCTGCTGCCGAGAATATCGAAAATTTCAAGAGTAACATTTTCTTTCTGCTTCAGCTGGTAAGTTATAACCGTCGATGGATTAAAAGGATTGGGGTAGTTCTGGTATAACGCATATTCATATGGCTGAAGTGAAATGTTTTCTGAATTAATTTTAGCAAAATCCTCTGTGCCTATGATGATCCTGAAATGACTTTTTCCGTTTCCGCCTGCTGCCGCTTCAACAGTCCCGCTGCTCATATCCAGCGGTATTTCCCTGTCACGGTCGAGCATCCATATATTAAAGTTTTCCGGCAATGCAGAGAGCCGGTCTAATGCAAGGTTAAATACCTGTCCGGCCTCCCTGGTCTCAACTGTGAAGTCCCAGAACGCCCCGTCTTTAGAAACCGGAACAGCATTCCGTGCAAAATAATTTTTACCGTGTTCTAATAAAACCTTTATATCATCTTTTATAGCAGGAGGCTTTATAACATCGAACTTATCGAGACCGTCCTTAGCTCCTTCTTTCATCGAAACATAATTCATCTGATCCTTTTCTCCTGATGAATTAAGGAATGCTTTTATCTGCACCAGGAATTCATCGTCTTTCTCTGAAGTAAACAGATCTGAATTCTGTTTTTTGCCGAGGGAGACATTCGGGTTGACATTAAGGCTGATGATTGTACTCAGGGGATTATATACCCAGTATCCTTCCCATGGTTCAACTATAAGCTGATCCAGTTCATACTCCTGTGTATCGGGATTCCACCTGAGAGGCGCCTGCAGCACTAAATTTGAATTTTCAATAGATAACCAATCGACAGGGAAGGCAAAAGGATTTCCTACCTGGTTATACCCGGGTTCTATTGTAACAGTATAATTGTTGAAAGACGGAACGCTCAATGAATTATCCATATCAAATGTTTTCCCGTCCTTATTTATCAGCCAGAAAGCAGATCCGGGAACAACTCCCCCTGAAATAGAATTGTGTTCAGTGTATTCACCTAGTTCGGGATCCCAGCGGAATATCCTCCAGGCCGCCGGATCGTAGGGCCCATAATCATCCTGGAATACAGAATCCAGCTGTGGTGAATTGATTGCCAGTGGAACTGTGAACATCTGGTAGTTACCCTGCCTGACCGTATCCGGAAAATTCATTTGCGGAACTGTTACCTGTATAGATGCCGGGTTTGTATCGGGATTCAGAGAAGGATAAGTTGTAATTGAAAGCCCGTCGTTAAATTCAACATAAAACTGAATGCCGGTGACTGTAGAAAATGCAGGGGGGATATTGAAAGTATAATTATTCCCTGTGTTTGAAAGAGTATCCTGCTGGAATCCCAGGTCGCCGGTTTTCCTGTAATAAATGTTGCTGGATAAATACTGCGTCAGGGCCGGTGGGGTTATATTCAGGTTCACAGACTGTCCCACGCCCGGCGGCGTAGGTACCTGCACAACAATGGAAGAAAGTCCTGTGCCTCTTAAAAGTATCGAATCAGGATTGTTCAGTGCACTGCTGTATACAACAAGGCTTGCATTCTTTAATCCCGAAGTATCGGGAGAAAAACTGACATTCAGATTAAGGAAACCCAAAATATGAAGGGTATCTCCATCTACCGGCGGTGAAAATGAAAAACTCGATGCATTAATCCCCGTGATCCGGGCGCTGTCAATCAGCATATCCGCAAACCCCGGGTTAATGAGTGAAACAGTTTGATTGGAAACGAGTCCCACATCTATTGAACCGAAATTGAGAACTGAATCAGAGAATACTAATTCTGACTGCGTGCCTGTTCCCGAAAAAAATACAGTATCAGGGGATGTGGTTGCATCACTTATTATTTCCATGTAGGCTGTTTTTAATCCAGGGTATATTGGTACAAATATAAATTCCATATCCGCCGATTGGAGTGCGGTAACACTATCGACAGTGTAGCCGGAAATTATTCCGAATGCTTCGCTTGTATCATTTACAAAATTCATATCAAATATATGCAGATTAGCCTGGCTCGAATTATTTATTGAGACAGTCATCGAATCGAGATTCACAACCGGAATAGTTCCAAAGTCGACGGGATTGGGAGTAACAATAAATTTAGGTGAAGGGAGCTTTACTACAAACGCGTCATCGTTAAGCCCGGTGAGTGTAAGCGTCCCGAACTGACCATTCAGATAAAATCTGCCGCATCCGTATATGTCGCCCCGGGAATCATTGGCAATGCCTCCCGCATCGCTGCTGTTCAGCAGTCCTGCTCTCGTTCCCCATAACTTTAATCCTGTATTTGAATAACGGGCAAAATAAATGTCATCCAGTTCGCCTGCAGTTAAATCCTGTGAGACAGATGCGATAAGACAAATATTCCCGGCCGCATCCAGATCAATTTCTTTGGCGTCATTGTAATAGCTGCTCGGATTATCCTGAACAGCCCAGCTCACAAGTCCGTTCTGATCACACTTTGCAATAAAAATATCGGAACTTTCCAGGCCGTACAGAACGTAACTTCCGAAATTAGCCATAACCGAAAAAGACCCGGTGAATACAATATTATTATCTTTATCTATCCTTATATCCCGGCCGTATGAATACGAATTGCTTGAGTCGCTGATTACCTGTAACGCCCAGTTAAAGTTTCCAAGGGCATCGTACTTTGCAAGGAATATATCCTGATCAGTCCCGTCCCAGCTGCTTACTAATGTAGTATCCCTTATTGAAGTAGAGTCGCCGAAGGTTATAACGTTACTGAAAGATCCTGTTATAAAAACGTTATCGTTATTATCTGTTCTTACACCATAGGATAAATTATAGAAGCTTTGTCCCCCCGTCGCATTAATGGCTGTCCTGACCCATTGTTCAGTACCCGATTGATCATATTTAACGACATAGATATCCCCGTAAGGATTGCCCGACTGCACAGTGAAAGGTCCGAACGTTGCGAACTGGGTATATGTGCCTGTAACAATAATGTTGTTCTGATTATCCGCAGTAACTTCATATCCGTAATCATAGCTCTGTCCTCCGCCCTGGCGTACCCATTGAAAAATTCCGTCGCTGTTGTACTTTGCTGTAAAGATATCGTAACCGCCGAAAGAGTTCAGCGTAGTGGTGCCGAATATTGCAACTCCGTTGAATATCCCGGTTACGATTACATTGCCGAGGTTATCTGTTGTAACGCTGTAGGGCTGATCATAGCTGGTACCGCCGGCACTTATTGCCCAGAGTACTGTGCCGGTATTTGAGTATTTGGCAATATAAATGTCGCCCGCTCCGGAAGGATTAAGAGTGTAGCTTCCGAAAGTTGCAATGCCGTCATAGTAACCTGTTACAACTATGTTCCCGTCGATATCGACTGCGAGGTCGGTTGCCCCGTCATAACCGTCACTGCCGCCGCTTTCTGCCCAGAGGAATGCCGGCGGCGCTCCCGGAAGTGTTTGTGCAGGAACATCAGCAGTCAGGGTAAATACTGAAAGGAATATTAATGTTAAAATCTGAAATAAATAATTTTGTTTTTGCTTCTTCATTATAAACACCAATTTTATTTGATAACCTGCCTACAGATTAAACCTGATCCCGGCACTTAATTGATAATTACTGATATCGGATTTTCCGCTGGCACTCCCGATTGCGTATTTCAGAAATACAGGAATGGAAACAGAAGGCGATGGGGTAAAGAGAGGTGACAAACTTACTCCGTAAAGTGTATATCCAGAATAGTAGCCTGCTGTTTTTTCATAGATGCTTGTGAATATACCGTAACCAAGTGAAAAGCTGCTTTTAAACCTCTGATTATAGGCAGCACCTATATATACCTGGTTGGGAGTGATCTTTTCATTATCAAACACTGTATATGCTCCTTTAAGCTGATCGAGCGCTACGTCCCTGTATAATAAATAAAACGCCAGATAATCAAAAGAGAAGAACTGCCTGTACATTCCATTAAAGATCAGCCTGTTGCCGGTAGAAAAAATTTCTTTACCGTTAAGTTTATCACTGCCGTAAAAGATCCCGGTAAAGTCTCCTGTAAGTGTCTGGGTTTCACTTAGCTTTATATCAATCCCGGCAGTCAGTGAAACCTCATTGGAAGGAGTGTACTTATCGCTGGTATCGGCAAGGGGCTGGTATTCAGATTTGACCTGGTATGAAATTCCTGCCCCGATAACTGCATTTTCGGCAAGCTCATGGAGCCATGTTACACCGAGGAAAGCATTCAGTCCCTGTCCGAAATTTGAAGTGCGTAATCCGAAGAGTTCCTGGCTGATAACCTGGGAGACTGCAAATTCTTCCCGCTTAAGTTTTGTCTTACCGCTCGGAATATTGACTCCGCCCTCAAAAGTCAGGTTCTGATCTGGCAGCTTCTGTTTAACGATGAGCTGCAGATCGGATAAACCGCTAAGGCTATTTGAGGCCTTCCCGAAATTTGTAGCCACTGATGCGTACCTTGTAACAAGACCTAACGATGTATTTTGAAGCGGATTATATCCTGCAGAAATTATACTGGTTAATTCCGAAAAATCGGTACTGTCATTAAGCGACCAGTTTTCGTACACCGGCATCAGATTAATCGTTGCAGAAGGCTGTTCGGAATAAACGTCCTGCGGAAAAGCTTCGGCAGTGAGCAGCAAGATCAATAAAACATAAAACTTTACAATTCGTTTCATATTTGAAATTCCTATTATTAAAAACTGAGTTCTCTAATTTCCCGGTGGCGGAGGAGGCGGAGGAGGCGGGGGAAGGGGTTCAGGCAGAGTTGTGGTCTGTCCTGCCTTTTCGGATCCTTCCTGGGCTGGACTTCGGCTGTCGACGCCCTGTACAAAGTTAGCGGTTATGTTGCTGCCGAGACTTTCCCGCCGGCTTGCCGCAAGATTTATCATTTCATTTTTTACTACCGGAAGTGTTTTCCTTAATGTTGTAATAAGGTTCTCTTTTGTACCGCCGCTTTTGCCGAGACTCTGGGTCGACTGCAGTTTATTTCCCGCATCCTGAAAATGCGGATCAAGCTGTGAGGCCTGGTTGAAGAAACCCTCAGCCTGCTGATAATTTCCCGCATCTTCCTGCAGCAGCCCTTTTGAGTAGGCCAGGAATGCGTCGAGGTTCTGCGTCGGTATGTATGCTATTTTCTCCTTTTCCTCCTGCGTCAGCTGAAAACCGTTCTGCTCCAGGAAAGCAAATACGACCTGCTTCTGAAGAAGGAACAGATCGTTTATGGATCCGGATTTGTTTACCCATGATTTTCTTGCGCTGCTTTCAACTGCCCACGAACCGAGATCAACTTTAAAACCCCCGTTATCGTCTACGTCATAATCGCCTGAGACTATGGTACCTGCCTGCAGTATCTTTCCCATACGGGGAGCAGTTGATTGATCCACTGCTGAGGACTGTGAAAGTTTCAGCTCATCCAGCACTGCCTGTATTCTCACTCTCTCAAGTACCCGGATATCCTTCAGTTTTGCCAGATCGATGCTTACCATTTCACTGAAACCCCTGCTGAGCGGGGCATATTCTGAATTGATGCCGGTATAAATCAATGGGAATACGGCAATTGTGGAATCCGATACCGCCTGGAGTGTTAGATTTTTTTCATCATTAATAATCGCTTTAACATCGGAATAATCTTCCTGCCGCTTAATCCAGAGGTATCTCCCTTCCAGCATTTCCCTGAATGGAGAATCGTCCGCCACATCCTTATACTTTGCGTAGTAATCAGATGCTTTCTTGGGTTCGTTGTAAAATTCAAGGTTTAAACCTTTATAGAAAATCAACTCCGGGTCATCCGGTTTGATATCCATAGCCTCCCCCAGGTAATACCGTGCCTTGTCATTGTCGTGGGTCTGCATATAGTAAACGCTTAGATTCTTAATTGCCTCAAAATCCTTCGGATCGGCAAGCGTTCGGTCTATCCATCCCTGCACCTGGCCCCTGTACAACTCAGGATTATCCATCAGCGACCCGGATGAGCATGAACTGAAGAGAAGTCCCGGCAGAAACAAAGCGGCGGCAACCGATATTAGTTTAATGATTTTCAAAATTCATCACCTTTCTTGCTTAAATTAAAGGAGCGGTGCGATGCTTTGAGCTTTCAGTTTTGCCTTTTCATAGTTAGGATCTAATTTCAAGGCTTCTTCGAATTTTTCGTATGCATTTTTATAGTCTTCTTTTTCGAGATAGCTTAAGCCCACAGAGTAAGCCATGATTGCATCCAGCGACGGAGCATCGGAGACAGCTGCTGCAGTATCGCTTTTTAAGGTCACATTTATATTGTCGGCGATCTTTTTTCCCAGCTGATCGACAAGATCAAAGAACTCATCAAGGTCTCCTTTTACTTCATCAGTCAGTAATATTTCACTCGATTCAACTTTAACCAGCCTGGCACCCAGCCAGATCTGGTCGCCCATAATAATGAAGCTGCCCAGCATTACTGTCTGTACGCCGAGCTGTTTACCAAGTCTTACCGCACCTTCCATATCGTTTTCATTCTGAAGCTTTATTTCATCCAGGATCCATTTGATCCTTTCTCTTTCAATCACTTTCAGGTTGGTGGAGTTGTTAAGCCTGTTTATCATCAGATCTGCAAATCCCTGCTCCATAGGGTCGTATTGTGTTTTATGATCGACCGACCTGTTCTTGAAATCAATGATTGCCATAGTTTTCATTCCCGGATCGGGCCTTTCAACAGCATAGGATCCTGCGAACTCTTTCCGCGATTCGTAGTACAGCTTCATAAATACAGGCGGTTCATAATCGGGATTAAAAACCACCATCGGCGGTTCAAGTTTTAAAAGCTGAGCTATTGCTTCCTTTGCCTTATCGTATAATCCTTTTGCCGAATATGCCCTTCCAAGAAACCGCAGGGCTTCTTTTCTGACTTCGATGTCGGCTGAATTATCGGCGGCAAGACTGTTCAGTATTTCTATCGCGTTGTCAAACTGCGCGGATTTGTAGTACTGCTCGGCCTGGTCAAGCTTGTCTTTTGAATCGGTCTGCGCA
>DATFVA010000173.1:0-4913 GCA_035260565.1 Ignavibacteriaceae bacterium
TGTGTTGATGCTCCCCGAAAAGGACTCCAGTCCCGATAGTTTAAGACTTGCAAAAGATCTGGCGGAAAAGTTTGATGTCGGTTACCATATTGAATATATAACAGATTCCTTAAATGCCCTGGGGTGTTATCGGCGAAGAGATGAGGCAGTAAGGAGATTATTCCCGGAATATAGTGATGCCTATAAAATGAAGATTACTGTTTCAAAAGATAAAGGCAGCAAAGGGTCATTGAATCTTTTCAACCTTACAGTTATTACCCCTGAAGGGGAGGAAAAAATTAAACGTCTTCCGGTGAATGAATACCTGCAGATAGTTTCCGCATCTAACCTGAAACAAAGATGCAGAATGAATATGCTTTATTATCACGCTGAAGCAAATAATTATTGCGTAGTCGGAACCGGGAACAAAAATGAATATCAGCAGGGATTTTTTGTGAAACATGGTGACGGCGGCGTGGATCTTATGCCTATCGGACATTTATTTAAGTCGCAGGTATACCAGCTCGCAGAATATCTTGGAATTCCGGAAGAGATTTTACAAAGAACCCCTACCTCAGATACTTACAGCGCTGAACAGACACAGGAGGAATTTTTCTTTAAGGTTCCTTTCAAAACTTTGGATCCTATCTGGCTGGGAATGGAATTAAATATACCCTCAGCAGAAATTGCGGGCGCTCTGGATCTGGCCCCTGCATTTGTTGATTCTGTTATAAATGACATCAAAAGTAAAATCAGAACTACAGAGTACCTCAGAAAAAGCCCCATTTTCCTTGGATAAAAATTATCAGGTAATTATGATCAGCACACATGGTATTATAAGAAGAATAAAAGGAATAAGAAGAGATTTATATGGAATAAGACGTTATATTCCGGGTATGCGGGAAATGCACGAACTTGAATTAATGGTGGGACCTCTGGGATACTGGAAAGAGCTTCAAAGCTATCAGCTGAATACTCTGATCAGTAATGGTCTGAAACCTGAACATAAATTGTTGGATCTCGGATGTGGGCCTCTTCAGGGGGGAATTGCCTATATTAAATACCTTGATAGTAATAATTATTACGGTGTTGATATAAGAGAATCCAGTATAAATGCCGGGATAAAACAGATAAATAAATACCGCCTGACTAACAAAAATCCTCGCATATTCTTAGCTAATGACTTCGGGAAGAAAGAGCTAAGCGGTATAAAATTTAATTTTATTTGGGCTTCGCAAATACTGTACTATTTCGATGACGAAAAACTTAATTCTATGATGGATTGGCTATCGATCTCTCTTGCTGATGATGGTAAATTTTTAGGAGATGTAATTGGCCCGTTGCACTATGAGTTTAAAACAAGAGAGCATAATTGGTTTCTGCATACGACTGAATCATTAACCGCCATAGCCAAAAACTTTAATTTAAAAGTCCGGAATTTGGGTGAGATCAAAAACTTTGGTTATCCCGGCAGACTTTCTTTAACAACAAATCACCTAATCATGATCTCAAAAACTTGAACTTTTTCCGATCTCCAACTTCTTGAGTCCTCGAAATCCCGCGCCCCCGGGATGCCTTCTGATTCTCCCCCCTCCGCCCCGGCCTCACTTTTCCTTACAGCATAGCGTAGGTTTAGCTGTCAATCTTTAAGAATGCAGACTTTTTATCGTCTGTTTTGCTATAGTTTCTACTCTGACCTCTGACCTCTGATTTCTGACCTCTGATTTCTGACTTCTGACTTCTGAATCTCTGACCTCTGATTTCTGACCTCTGGCCTCTGATCTCTACTCTTGCAGATTTTCTCCCTATAGCCATCTGTATCTGTTTATTGATACCAGGGCCTGCTCATCCCTGATACTTTTATCTCTTATTACCCCCATTCTTCAATCTTATTGTGGGATCTCCCTTACAAAGCCATAAAGTCGCTAATTTGTGAAATCTTCCTCCCCAAGCGACGAAGTCGCTAACCTGTGTGTAATCTGTTCTCCCCCTCTCTCTATAAGAATCTGTACCTAATCTGTGGTAATCTGTGAGAACTAAGCGACGAAGACGGTATTCTGTGGAACTCCCCTACAAAGCCACAAAGTCGCTAATCTGTGAAATCTTCCTCCCCAAGCGACAAAGTCGCTAATCTGTGGAATCTGCTTTCCTCCCTCTTACTGTGAGAATCCGTATCTAATCTGTGGTAATCTGTGAGAACTTCCTAAGCGACGAAGACGGTATTCTGTGAAATCTACCTTTCTAAGCTACAAAGTCGCTAATCTGTGGAATCTTCCACAAGAATGGAACCATTATTACCTCTATTTGATGTGACAACATTCATTTAATATCTTATCATTGTTGTAACTTTAATTGTTATTACATATATTATCAATAGTAATTATTAAAAATTAAAAAAAGGAATAACTGAAATGGAAAAAACAAGCGTTGATAACCTTGTAAAATCGAGCTGGAAAGTGGATACAGCACACACAAAATTGGGATTTTCCGCAAGACATATGGTCATATCAGAAGTAGAAGGCCAATTTAAGGAATTTGATGTTAAGGTCGACGCCGGTGAAGATTTTACCGACAGCGAGATTGAAGTTACTATAAAAACGGCAAGTATCGAAACAGGTAATTCTGACAGAGATAATCACCTTAAAAGCCCTGACTTTTTTGATGCGGTAAATCATCCTGAAATGAAGTTCGTCAGCTCGTCTATTGAAAAAACCGGTGATGAAGATTTTAAGCTTAAAGGTGATCTGATAATCCGAAGTATATCAAAACCTATTGTCCTGGATGTCACTTACGGCGGTAAGATAAAAGATCCCTGGGGGAATGAAAGAGCAGGGTTCCAGGTAGAAGGCAAATTAAACCGCTTCGACTATGATCTCAAATGGAATAATTTAATGGAAACCGGCGGTGCAGTGGTAGGAAAGATTATAAAACTCAAATGCTATATTGAACTTATAAAAGCAGAATAGCTTATTGAAAAGGATGCTGCTGAGTAAAAAGTAAGGATATGTCATTTCGAGGGAGTCCTCGACCGAGAAATCTTCCGAAATTCTAAGATTTCGCTCCCGAATTCATTCTGGATCGAAATGACATATTACTTTTGAGACAACCCCTTTTTTCTCTAACATAAAGATTACTATTTACATCTGGATATTATAAAAACCCGGCATAGATATTATCTTCCGGAAGAAATACCGCAGAAGTTTTGAATAAAGAAAAATTTAACAATTAGGAACTGTTGTGAAAAAAATAATCCACCGCTCGATAGAAAGAGGAATAGCTGAACACGGTTGGCTTCATAGCAGACACAGTTTTAGTTTTGGCAATTATTATAATCCTAAAAACATGAACTTTGGACTGCTCAGAGTTTTGAATGATGATATCGTTGAACCTGGAGAAGGATTCGGAACTCACCCTCATGATAACATGGAAATAATTTCAATTGTTCTTGAAGGACAGCTTGAGCACCGTGATAGTATGGGAACTGGCTCAGTGATTAACAAAGGAGAAGTTCAGGTAATGTCTGCCGGAACAGGTATAACTCATTCAGAGTTTAACCCATCTGATTCAGATAAGGTGAACTTTCTGCAGCTATGGATTTTTCCTGAAAAACGTGGGCTAAAGCCGCGCTATGATCAGAAAAAATTCAGCATTAATGAAAATGAAGTTGTAGAAATAGTATCTGGAACAGGGGATGGTTCTGGTCTGTTTATAAACCAGGCAGCATTTGTATATAGAGGGAAATTATCCGGCGGGAAGGATTTCACATACAAATTTAATAAAAAAGGATCCGGTGCCTACTTGTTTATTTTGGAAGGTTCACTTATTTTGGATGATGTAACCCTAAACAAACGTGATGCAGCAGGAATTTTCGATTCAGACCAATTCCTGGTAAAAGCAATAAACGATACTGAATTTATAATAATTGAAATACCAATGAAGTAAGATGAAATTAGAAGATGAAATTGTGCAGAAAAGTTTTGACAGCGATTATCATAAGGTCGCGGTAAATATTTTTTACACATCAAACTGGCTCGAAAATATACATACCGAGGCTTTCAAGCCTCATAATCTGACAATTCAGCAATTTAATATTCTTAGGATACTGAGAGGCCAGTATCCGAAGACCGTTAATTTAAAGCTTATAAAAGATCGAATGCTCGACAAAATGCCGGATGTATCCCGGCTCGTAGAACGCTTAAGAGAAAAAGGACTGGTTGATCGCAAAACCTGTTCTTCTGACAGAAGACATATTGATGTTTGTATAACTCAGGATGGACTGAATCTGTTAAAAGAAATCGATGCGGATATTAAAAGAATAAACAGCCGCTTCTCTGCATTAAATGAGGATGAAGTCGAAACCTTAAACAAACTTCTCGATAAACTCAGAGGTTAAAAGAAATTCCTGATAAAAAGTAAGGCGACCAGTATTGGAATCATTAAAAAGACAATTCTCAGGGCCCATATCCTGAACTTATTCTCAGTTACAACCATCCCTAATATATCATCATAGTATTCTTTTTTTGCGAATATTTTTTTAATTGCTGCTTTCACCTGGGTCTCTTTTTTTTCATCCGAATTATATTAAGGTGTAGGTACAAATAAAATGTCCGGTATCACTAATAAGCAGCTGTATTAAGAGACTGTGAGGTTTAAAAAAACAGAAGTATTTTAAATGAGACTAACTTAAAATTTTACGGAATAATCTGTTTTACTTATCTTTGCAGTGTCCAAAATAATTCTATGCCCCGGTAGCTCAGCAGGATAGAGCGTCGGTTTCCTAAACCGCAGGTCGGAGGTTCGAATCCTCTCCGGGGTACTAAAAATTTCAGAAAAAAGTACCTGCCTCTGCCCGCAAAATTTTGATGAACCCCTAAAATTGCTGGCATCGTATAATGTATTCACACTAATAAAGGATGGTGGTTTATCGCAGATAA
>DATFVA010000174.1:0-5936 GCA_035260565.1 Ignavibacteriaceae bacterium
ACACGGATACATTTCTGAGTGTCTGCCGCACGACTGTAATCCCGTTTGCCTTTTCCCAGGAACACATCCTTAAACTGGTTCATCCCGGCATTGGTAAATAGCAGCGTTGGGTCGTCGAAAGGCACCACCGGCGCGCTTGGAACAATCCGGTGGTTTTTATTTTTGAAAAAATCTAAAAATTGCTCTCTTATTTCACCTGATTTCATAAAATCCTGGATTATTTACTGACCTGTAAAGATAATAAATATCATTGTAAGCTTAAATAAACAAGAATTTATCCGTAATTATTACGTAAATCCAATCATTTACCTTCCAAATAAAATTATATGTAATGGCAGGAAATTTGATAAAATAGTAATTATTATCTCGTTGCTTTTTAGCGGCGTTAGTGATAGTTTTGTACCAAACGTAGAACAAGGATAGTGGGCAAATTTGGCAGCTGTTGATTCAACAACCAGTGATCTTGAAATTATGAAAAGGGTAGCTTCCTATGATTCTCTTGCATTGGAGGCATTATACAACCGTTATTCAACCATTCTTTATACTCTTATTAAAACAATTGTATCTGATCAGAAGTTTGCAGAAGATATTCTATCTGATGTGTTTGTGATTATCTGGAGGAAAATCAATCATTTTGATTTTGAAAAAGGTAACGTCTATACCTGGCTTATAACTCTTGCAAGAAATAAAGCTGTTGATACTATACGTATGAAGAAAAGCGGGGTTGAAACACAGCCTTACTCGGATGAGTATGAAGATAAATTCATTCTCCCCTTGCTTAAATCGAATGGAAAGGCAGTTGAATTACGGGACGCACTTAACAAAACTGTTAACATGCAGAAAGCTATGGAAGATTTGACAGATGCCCAGCAGTATGTAATACACCTTGCTTATTTTGAAGGATTGACGGAAGGTGAAATAGCCTCCAAACTTAATATCCCCGTATCGACTGTAAAATCAAAAATAAGGATTGCATTAACAAACCTAAAAGAAAATCTTTCCCGGGGGTATTCTATATGATAACAAGACAGGAAGCAGCGGATCTGATCTATGCTAACGTTTTAGGCTGTCTTGACCGCGGTGATCAGACGAAGTTAACAGAATATATAAATGCAGGAGGGGAACTTCCCTCTAATATGGGGGAACTACAGAATATCGCTTCTATGCTGCCTGTTATTCTGCATGCGGAAAATCCAGACTCCCGGCTGAAAGACAAGGTAGCCCGCAAATTATACAGAATAAAGGATGAAATAAGAGCAAAAGTTAACACAGGTTCGATTAATCCTGCCGAAGTTTTTTATAAAAATTCAAGAGAGAATAGAAAAGCTGGTTCGACACAGGATGATAAAGTATTAACAACCACTGAACCGGAAAAAATTATTGTTGAAGAAAACCCTGAAGCGCCATCAGAAAATGAAAGTAATATTTTGCCGGGCGAACAGGAAAAAGAAGCGGTAAATGAAGGCAGCCGGGAAGATATTCCGGAGGAAAACACAGCAAAAGATTTTGAACCTGTAACTCCGCTTCGTAATACATTTGAATCCTTCAAATCAACCCGTGAAAAAGTGCTCGAAGGAAATTTTAAGGACGGCGGGGAAGAGGAAACACAGGAAGAAACCAGGCTTGAAGTTAAAACACCGACCCGGGACAAAATTAAACCATATGAAAGAGTAATTACAAAGGAGAAGCCATCTTATACGGCTTCAGCAAACAAAACTCCCTACAGAAGCACTTCTACGAAAGAACGAGGTAAAAGCTTTGAACGGGCTTATAAAAGTAAATATATGACAGAGGAATCGACAAATAAAAAACAAGGGATGAAACCATGGCTGGTAATCTCACTGTTTATTATTCTTTTGCTTGCACTCACAGTCCTGTATCTGAATTTTTCTTCCGAGATTGATAATCTGAAATTTAACAACGATTCGTTAAAGCAGCAGGTTAATGATCTATCTGTAAAATTTAATAGTACTCAGGAAATTCAGAACATACTTGAATCAGCAGACGTCAATGTAATTAACCTTGGAGGAACCGGTATCAACCCTGTAGGTAAAGGTAAATTGATTATCAGCGAATCTCAGAATAAAGGTTATCTACAGCTTTCAGAAATGCCTGAGCTGGGTCAGAATAAAGCTTATCAATTATGGATGCAGCTGCCGGACGGAAAATATTTTTCGCTAGGGGTCTTTAATCCTTCAGGAAGGGTTCAATATTTTCCTTTTAAAATTCCGCAATCTGAAGGAAGTAATATAACCGAATTCCTGGTTACGGAAGAACCAGGTGAGGGTTCTGCCAACCCGGGGAATAAAGTGTTTTTGACGGGATCGCTGCAATAATTATTAACGCTTCAGTATGATAGTTATTCCGGAAATCACCAGAAGTACAGGCCAGTAAACCTCAATTATTTTTAAAATCGATTCTCCGAAGACCGCAAACTGCACATGCCTTGCTGCGAAAATAAAAATTACTCCCGCAATAACCAGAATTAAAGAGGCAAACAAGACGGTTTTATTATTTATATCATCAAAATAAACTATAAAAAGGCTGATCCCGGCTATCAATATTGAGGAAGGAATAAAAATGTTCAAAGGCCGGATAAAATCGAAATGTGCCGGCAGGGAAACTACAATTCCCGAAAGAAAGATAACCGAACCTAAAAAAATTAAAAATTTATTATTTCCCCCAAAAGAGGTATAAACAGTTGCAATCCCATAAAAGATTAATCCGTAACCGAGGAGATCTGTTGAATCAATTTCAATTATGCCTGTGTAATTCAAGAGAAATGAAGCAACTATAAATAAAAGAAGGAACGTAATAATAGTTATTTGTGAATGTTTCACTTTGTTTATTAAGATGTTAATAGATTAATTCTCCCTCGTATTTATGATGCGCCGTTCTGTTATAATCCTGTCAATCCGTACATCCTGCCTTTCATATTCAATCCTGTTGAATACCTGGAATTCAAATGCCAGGACAATTTTGGGAGCAAACGAATTTCTAAGCAGAGAATTATAATTCATTCCTTCAAACCCGATCCTCTCCCCCAGTAAAGATACTGCCAGACTTGGAACAATTATCAGGTCAATATCGCTAAGGTCTTCATCTATACCTATCTTAGGTTCGAGAAGATCCAGCTCATTTTTTACCAGTTCATCGTAAGCCGTAAACTGAAATCTTTGAGGCATACAACCCTCGTGTCGTAGTTTAGGTAAAAAAACAGATTTACGCTGTCCCTGTGCAGTACTGATCAGGGACTTAGTGTTGACAATATTTCCCGAAACAGAATAATATGCAAATATTTTATCAGCAAAATTATAATCGTCAGAGTCCAGCAATCGTTCTATTACGGAGGCAGACTTATTCTTAAGTTCTGTAACCGTCAGCTCACTGACTCTTCCCCGGACCATTCTTCTGGCTTCCGCCTTCGGTATGGGAGCTTTATTCCTGAAAGTATAGGGCATAGTTGGATTAGAATTTATCATAGTATTCGTTGTCCCATACTCGAAGCCACAAGATCAGCGGCAAATTCTGCACTTCGGTTTTTCCTGTCAAGTATAGGGTTAACTTCTGAAATTTCAAGAGAAGACATGCATCCGCATTCAGCGATTGATTCCATCAGCAAATGTGCTTCACGATAGCTCAATCCTCCTGAAACCGGTGTTCCCACCCCGGGAGCAATATCCGGTTCAACACTGTCAAGATCAAAGCTTACATGTATATGATCAACATTCTCCCTGAACTGTTTAAGCACCCTGTTTATTATTCTGTGTATTCCCAGTTTGTCTACATCCGACATAGTAAACACCGGCAGGCCTGCATTTTTAATATTTACTCTTTCCTGGGGATCTATACTTCTGACTCCAATCAGTGCACAGTTTTCTGCTTTAACCTTTGGAGAAAATCCATAGAAATTTACCAGTTGATCATTTCCAAGGCCTAGTGCAGCAGCCATCGGCATTCCATGAATATTACCGGATGGAGAAGTTGCATCGGTATTCATATCTGAATGTGCATCAATCCATATCACTCCCAGTTTCAGTTTATTCTTTCTGCAGAACGAGGATATCCCTGCAATCGTTCCGATTGCCATTGAATGATCTCCTCCGAGACAAAGCGGGAACTGATCTTTTTCAAGCACCCTTTCTATTTTTCCAGCGAGAATTTTGGATGTCCTGAGAATTTCATTTACATACTTGAGCTTTGGATTGACAATTTTCTGCTGTTCAATATTCTGAATAAAAATATCACCGCTGTCTAAGACCTTATAGCCTAACTGCTCTAGTTTTCCCTTGAGGTTTGCAATGCGCAGCGCCGAAGGACCCATATCAACTCCTCTTCTGTCGGCACCCAGATCCATCGGAAAGCCAATCAGATTCACTATTTTACTTTGTAATATATTCTTCATTTACGGGAGTTATTCTTATGAGTTGTGAAAAGCCATTTATCAAATTAAAAAGTTTATCATTCATTTACCAATAAATATTATTCAACAATTCTCAAATATGTACTGTAAAATAGTGTGCGATAAATCCGTGGTTATAGAAATATTTGCTTAATTAGTATATTTTAGCTCAATTTTATAAAAATCTTGAGAACAGGAATACCGGCTATATGCCCGCATTTAAAAAAGAGCCGACAATAACTGTAGGCATTATAACAGAAAAACAGGTTAGTTTTGATTTATATGGTGATTTCAGGGTCACGGGGGTTAGAAAATTTTTTAGCGGAAGATTTACAGCTGAAATTGCTGGTGATAAAATAAGGTGTAAAAGGGGTGATGACACGCTTGAAGCAGAAAAGGAAATTATATTTGAGCCCGATGATATTGACCTGGAATCCTTCCTCCTTAAAGATGTAACGATTGGGCTGAAGTTTCACTGGCAAAGGAAAGAAAAACAAAGATTCCAGGGGACGCTAAAACTTCTGAAGAACAAGGACAAGATTGTAGTTATAAATATTATTCCCGTTGAGAAATACCTTACCAGTGTAATTTCGTCGGAAATGAGTGCGAAATCCTCTGTTCAGATGCTTAAATCACTCGCTGTTGTCTCAAGGAGCTGGCTGCTTGCACAGATAGAAAAGTCGGGCTCGATCAAAATGAAGAAAGAAGTTTATTCATCTGAATCTCATTCGGCGGATGAATTTATCAAATGGTATGACCGGGAAGAGCATGAATTATTTGATGTTTGTGCAGATGACCATTGTCAGCGTTACCAGGGTATTACTAAAATTTCAACACAGGCGGCAAGACAGGCCGTCGAAGAAACTTTCGGACTAGTATTGCTTTACAATAACAAAATCTGCGACGCACGATTTTCAAAAAGCTGCGGCGGAATAACCGAATCGTTCGAAAATGTCTGGGAACCTGTGGTTCACGAATACCTTACTTCTGTAATTGACTATAAATATGAACCTGAGAACTACCAGCTCGATTTCTCGGTTGAAAGAAATGCCCATAAATGGATAGAAGGAAATCCCCCGGCATATTGCAATACGACGGATGATAAAATACTTTCTCAGGTTTTGATTGATTATGACCAGGAAACGAAGGATTTTTTCCGCTGGAAAGTTATCTACAGCCAGAGTGAAATTTCCGGAATGATCTCAAAAAACAGCGGATTCGATTTCGGTGAAATAATAGATCTGATTCCTTTAGAACGGGGTAATTCCTCAAGATTAATTAAATTGAAAATTGTAGGTTCAAAAAAAGAATTGATTGTGGGAAAGGAACTTGAGATAAGAAGACTTCTTTCGGTAACCCATTTATATAGTTCTGCCATATCGATCGGAAAGCAAAACATCGATAATAATATACCCGGTAAGTTTATAATAAGCGGAGCAGGCTGGGGTCACGGTGTGGGGCTTTGCCAGATTGGCGCCGCTGTCATGGCTGAAAAAGGACATTCCTTTGATGAGATTCTGCTTCACTATTTCCG
>DATFVA010000175.1:0-5932 GCA_035260565.1 Ignavibacteriaceae bacterium
TCGAGTACGAGGGTTACAATGTACAATACTCAACCAGTTCCACTGAAGGCGTTGAAAAAGCAGTTGCTGATAATTTTACTGCCCTGCTGCTTGATATCCAGATGCCTGAAATGAGCGGTTTTGAAGTACTTAAAAAAGTAAAAGAATCCAATCCCGCTCTTTCAGTAATAATGATTTCCGCTCATGGAAGTGTTGAGAATGCCATAAAAGCGACAAGGTTAGGTGCCTTCGATTTTATTGAAAAACCGATTGACCGCGACAAGCTTGTAATCAGTGTAAGGAATGCTGTTGAACAGTCGAACCTTATAACTGAGAACAAAGAATACAGGAAATCGCTTGGCGGAGATGCCAAGATCCTTGGGAACAGCAAGGCAATCCAGAATATACTGGTAACTATAGATAAAGTTGCCCCACTTGACACCCGGGTATTAATAACCGGGGAAAACGGGACGGGGAAGGAGTTAGTCGCCCGGGCAATTCACAATCAGAGTTTAAGAAAAGACAAGGCTTTTGTTGAAGTAAACTGCGCAGCTATTCCAAATGAGTTAATCGAGTCGGAATTATTCGGTCACGAGAAAGGCTCATTCACGGGGGCGGTACAGCTGAGAATAGGCAAATTCGAACTGGCAAACAAAGGTACCCTTTTCCTGGATGAAGTAGGTGATATGAGTCCCCAGACTCAAGCCAAAGTATTGCGTGCAATTGAAGACGGCAAAATCGAAAGGGTTGGTGGAAACAAAAAAATTAACGTTGATGTAAGAATAATCTCAGCGACGAACAAGAATTTAAAAGAAGAAATTGCCGAAGGTAATTTCAGAGAAGATCTATTTCACAGGTTGAATGTAATTCCTTTGAAAATTCCGCCATTAAAAGAAAGGACCGAAGATATACCGATACTTGTAGAGAGTTTTTCAAGTGATATTACCGCAAGACACAAAAAACCGCCGGTTAAATTTGAAGAAGATGCAATAAGGTACCTAAAGAGTCTGCCCTGGAGCGGAAATGTAAGGGAATTAAGGAATGCCATTGAAAGGGTAATAATCCTTGTGGATAAAAGAGATATTACAAGTAAGGATATTGAGTTCCTTTTTACGGGTTTGCAATCTTCTATGGGAGATATTATTGAAGCGAGCAATTCCTTCCAGGAGTTTAAGGAGAAAGCAGAGAAAGCATTTATATTAAAACAGCTCAAAGCAAATGACTGGAATATCAGTAAAACAGCCGAGATACTTGATATCCAGCGGAGTCATCTTTATAATAAGATGAAAAAGTATGAAATCGAAAAGGAAGACCAATAATGGGAGAAACAATATTTTCCAAAATTATCAGCAAAGAAATAAAAGCTGATATAGTATTCGAAAATGATTCAGTAATGGCTTTCAAGGATATCAATCCCCAGGCTCCTGTCCATATTTTAATTGTGCCTAAAACCGAGATCCCGAAAGTAACAGACATAGACGGTAAAGAACACGCAGCGCTTTTGGGTGAAATGATTGATATTGCCAATAAACTCGCAAAAGAAATGAATATAGCTGAAGACGGATTCAGGCTTGTATTTAACTGCGGTCCCAAAGGAGGTCAGGAAGTTTATCATCTGCATCTTCATTTACTTGGAGGCAGACAAATGAGATGGCCCCCCGGCTGATCATGTTTTTAGTATTTGCTGAAATTTATAATTGAATAACTATACTTCTTTCTCAGGATATCTATTGCCCTGAACAGTTTTTTCCTCCTTACCTCCTCGTCCTCAAAAAGCACTTCCTGTTCATAGAAGCTGGAGAATTTGCTCACTCCGACGCCTATCAGCCTTACACCTACGCGTCTTGTATGGGCCTTCCTTAATAAGTCCCTCGCATTTTCAAAGATAACTTTATCATCATCTGTAGGCTTCAATGTACGGGAGCGGGTAAGTGTACTGAAGTCGGAATAACGCAATTTGATACTTATAGTTGAAGCGATGTAATTTTCATCTCTCAGGTTCTGACAGACTTTGCCAGTGAGTTCAAAAAGGACTTCATAAATCTTCTGATCGCTTGTAACATCGCTCCCGAAAGTTGTTTCCTTAGAGATGCTTTTTTGTTCATGTCCGACCGTAAGGTATTCAGTACCCTCGCCGTTAGCTTTATGCCACAGTGCGATTCCATATTTTCCATAGGCAGTGCCCCAGTAGCCGACCGAAAGCTTTGTTATATCTCTAATCAGAAAAAACCCCTTATTATTTAGTTCCCTTAATGTAACCTTACCAACACCAGGGATTGTTTCAATGGGCATATAGGAGAGAAATTCTCTTTCCATTCCCGGTACAATATAAGTTATTCCCATAGGTTTCATACAATCAGATCCGATCTTTGCCACTGTCTTATTGCTGCCTATACCTATTGAGCATGGCAGAGATAGTTTCTGCCTTATTTCCTGCTGCAGCTTTGAGGCAAAAGAAAACATAGAACCATATATCTTACTGCAGCCGGTGAAATCCATATAAAATTCATCTATTGATGCCTGTTCAATCACCGGAGCATATGATGATAAAACATTTTTGACCGCATGAGAAAAATGAACATATTCATCATAGTGTCCGTGTAGATAAATCCCTCCAGGGCACAATTTAAATGCCTGCCTTACAGGCATCGCTGAATGTAATCCGTAAGACCTGGCTTCATAAGAGCAGGCAGCAACCACTCCTCTGCCGTGAGGATCTCCGCCTACAATTACAGGTTTACCATTTAAAGACGGATCCAGTATCCTTTCTACTGATACAAAGAATGCATCAAGATCCAGATGAAAGATTATGCGCATAATTAAAACCAATTATCATTTATAATTTCAGCCGCGGATCAAAATAATCCATTGCTATTGCCCCCAGTCTCGGATAGGCTTTTACAATGGTCTGCGGCATTTCAACTTTTTCCTTCTCTTCGAGGAGATGAATAAGCTCAAAAGCATTTGCTGCTGCCTCTCCCTGCGGATGGTTATTCAATATTACATAAACATCCTTTACCTTTTCCCTTATTGCTGTTACCTTCTGCTCAATTTCAATTAATTCGCCGGGAGTATAAAGATACTGATACCTGGAGCTCTGTTCCCCGTACGATTGTTCCTTTCCATAATTTTTTATCGATTTCATCCAGGCTTCAGTATTCCTTCCATGAAAACGTATATATGCTGTATCGTTAGTTATAACGGGCTCGAACTGAATTGCCTTTCCAATCTGCGGCTGATCAATTGTACATAAGGTAAGATTCAACTGCCGAAACAGATCATACAAACTTTTCTTATCCCATGATGAATGCCGTACTTCCACAAAACAATTATAGTTCTCAAATATTTCCTTTAACCTGCGGATGAAATCGACAGAGGCTTCATTATATGAAAACGAATATGGGAACTGGATTAATAGTCCTCCAAGCCTTTCAGCCTTTTTTAGCATCTCAAGATTATAGATGACAGATCTAATCTTCTGATCATCAAAATCTCTCTTGTGTGAAAAATCCTGGTGGAGCTTTACGGTAAAAAGGAAATCATCCGAATCAGATACTTTTTCTATCCATCCCTGTACAATTTTCGGGCTTATATAAGTATAGTAAGATGAATTAACCTCTACACAATTAAAATAATCTGCATAAAATCTCAGCCAGTCAAATCCGCCCGACTGCGATTTCGGGTAAAAAACAGGCACCCAATCCTTATAGGACCAGCCTGCCGTTCCTATATGATATACGGACATAATACTATGAATTTGGTCTGATAAATAATGACATTATTAAAGCGGAATCAGAAATTTCTCTTTCTTCTCCATACTTCTATAAATACCGATTACGATTCCCACAATCCTGAAGCTCTGATATTTCTTATCTATTAAAATAGGTTTGTATTCAGGGTTCTCGGAAATTAATTCAATTTCATTCCTTTTCTTATAAAATCTTTTAACTACGGCAGCATCATCGAGAACAGCAACAACTATTTGTCCATTCTTTGGCTGTAAATTTGGATTCACAATAACAATATCGCCGCTGAAAATATATGCATCTTTTAAACTGTCGCCTTTAACACGAAGCAGGAATGAATCCTTCGGCATCCTTGCAATAGTAGGGAGTTCAATTGAATCGATCGCATCTGGATAAATGGTTAAAGGGTTTCCTGCTGCAACTTCTCCGAGTACCGGACGAGGTATAAAAAATTTATCCTCCAGGGTAAGTTCTATCCCGCGTGAAAGTCCCGGATTCCGTTTGATATATCCTTTTCTTTCAATTGCCTGCAGGTGCTGCTGAACTGTAGCTCTGTTCCTATAGCCGAAGAATTCTGCAATCTCCGCGAGTGTTGGGGGATATCCTTTATTAACTTTTTGTTCAATAAGGAATTCAAGTATTTTCTTCTGGATTTCCGTTAGTTCTATGGGCATAATGCATCTTCGATTAGTAAGTTACATTTATGATAATTTCTTATATATCTCAATATTCTGAGTGTATAAACATACCATACATTTGTATGGCATAACATATAAAAGGTAAATTAAATTGTCAATAGCCGGTGCTTCAAATCAAATTTTATATTCGGGAAGGTAGAGAATAATTAAAGCTAGAGGCGGTTATGTGCCAGGGGCGAGGCAGGTACTGTACATATTAATACTGCATTTAAAATACCATGATTTACCAGTATCAACGGCTTACATATAAGAAAACAGATTAATAACTTTTTTCCATCAGGAATGCATTATTGAGAATATTTTTCCCAGGGATTCGATCATTTTTTCTCTGAAAATGGGCTTGGAAATAAAATCATTAAAACCGGTGGCAATAAATTTTTCCCTATCTCCGGGAAGAACGTAGGCGGTGACAGCAATAATCGGGATAGTTTCATAACCCGGCATACGATGAATTATTTTAAGGGCATCGAGTCCGTTATATTCCCCCTGAAGGTTTATATCAAGAACAATAAAATCAAAATTATGACTATCAAGAAGAGGCAGGGCTTCTTCGAAACTCACAGCAAATTTTATCTCATTCAACTCTTTCAGCTGAACTTTGAATAATATCTGGGAATCCACCTGGTCTTCAATATATAGACAGGAAAGCTGGGACAGGTCAATTCTGTTTTTATTAGAAGTTTCCTGTTTCCGGGAAGATCTGGCAGAGGGTTTTTGATGGCCTTTTAAAGGCCTTTTAAATTGTATCTCTTCCTCCTGTTCCTCTTCCTCAAATTCCGGCTCAGTGATTTCCTCTTCAAATTCCCCTTCCGGTTCTACCGCTTCAACTTCTTCAGTTTCAGGTACAAATTTAGCGGAATCGGATGTCTTTGCCTCAGATTCAATTTGTCCGGTTACTTTTTCTTCCAGTAAAGCGGACTCAATAGGGAAAATAAATCCTGATATTTTTGTTTTATCAGCAAACCTACCCTGTAATAAATCGATCAGGCGACGTGCCAGTTTAATGGATAGTTTCGATATTCCGTAATCCTTCTGAATATCTCTTTTATTAAAAATGTTATTAAAATTTTCTGAGAAGGATGGAGACATCGATGAATAATTATCCTGGATAGAAATTATGAAACTTTTATCATCAAGCTGATAAGCCGAGAAATAAATCTTTTTCGTGCTTGTAAACTGTGAAGCAATTTTAAAAAGAAGAGTTATCAGAGAAATAAATTTCTGCGAATCTGTTTTAAAGTTCAGAGAAGAAGAAATTTTACCATAGGCAAACTCAATACCTTTATTCTTCAGAATGTCACTTATTTCCTCCTGTGTTTCATCGACTACTTCAGTAATAGAAATATCCTTTAAGTCGAGAGTGCCTGTCTCCTGCTCCATCTTTGAATACTCTATCACCGAATTCATGGTACTCAATAAGCGTCTTCTATTCTGGTCTATTATATCTTTAGCTTCCTCCTGTTCAGGAGTCGAGTTCTCAATACTTTCTGACAGTTCCTGTACAAAGCC
>DATFVA010000176.1:0-8956 GCA_035260565.1 Ignavibacteriaceae bacterium
AATATATGATCGGAAGCCTTCCCCTGCCCGGGAATAAGCCTGAAATTGCTGCAGCCACTGCACTGGCCGCAGAATACCTCGGGATGAAGCTGATATACCTGGAAGCCGGTTCGGGTGCGCAAAATCCCGTTTCTGATGAAATGGTTAAAGCTGTATCCCGTGTCTGTACAATTCCGGTTATCGTAGGCGGAGGGATCAGAACACCCGAAACCGCCGGAAGAAAGGTAAGGAATGGTGCATCTGTTATTGTTACCGGGAATTTTTTTGAATCGGAGAAGAACTGGAATCTTATCAGAGAATTTGCTGAAGCTATTCATAAAAATCTGCCGGTGACTGTTTAATATTTAAATTTGAAAGAAGCCTTGGATAAAAAGAAATTTATAATTGACTCCCTTAACGAAAGCTCCGATACAAAAAAAGCAATGGGAGAAAAATGTCTTAATGACATAATAACAGCTGCAGAATTAATTGCAGAGTCATTCAGATCCGGAAGCAAGCTTCTGCTCTGCGGCAACGGAGGGAGTGCAGCCGACTGCCAGCATATAGCCGCGGAATTTGTAATAAGGCTCAGTCACGACCTGCAAAGACCTGCTCTTCCTGCCATAGCGCTTACTACAGATTCCTCAAACCTTACTGCAGGCGGAAATGATATAGGTTTTGAGAACGTCTTTGCCCGCTCGGTAGAAGGACTGGGTAATAAAGGTGATGTTCTCCTTGCTATTTCAACCAGCGGCAATTCGGCTAACGTTATAAAAGCTGTACACACCGCTAAACAAAAGGGTATGAGGACCATTTCATTTCTTGGCGGCAGCGGAGGAAAATTAAAATCTGAAGCCGATGTTTCGGTAGTTATTCCTTCATCAAACACACAGAGGATACAGGAAGGGCACATAACGGCAGGACATATAATCTGTGAACTGGTCGAAAGAGAGCTATTCGGCGGTCACTGAGTTTCTGTCCAGGCTATCTTATCGCCAATTGAGATATTATGCATATCGGCAAATCCGCCTTTCACTTCCAGAACATATTTCGCCGGACCTGAAGAACCGTATGATATATCCGAATATGGCGTGGTGTTTTTTGCTATATTAAGAATAGTTTTCGAAGCATCGATGAAGATCATGTCCAGAGGGATTTCAGTATTTCTCATCCAGAAACTCCTGACCTGAACATCCGGGAAAATGAAAAGCATTCCCTGGTTCTCATCCATGCTCTTCCTGAACATCAATCCCAGCTGCCGGTCGAATTCTGTGTTGGCAATCTGGATATCAATTTTTACCTGTACCGAATCAGAAGAAATAACAAGCTCTCCGTTTTTCCTAAACATATATTCCTCGTCGGGGTTTGTCCCTTTATTCCCTGTATTTACGAAAATAAAATATAATGCCGCTGCTGCAATTATTAAAAGAGCAGCCGCCTTGTAGATAAGAGGCATTTCGTGCTTATCGGCTTTATGCTCAGTTTTTTTATTTTTTGACATTTGTTGATTCAGCTTTTATGAGAACAATCAAAGAATTATTAAGTTGTATAAATTTATAAATGACAATAATAAATTACTATGAGTTCAAATATAATTCATAAAGAACAAATAACTCTTAATGAGACCCAGACTAAAATGGCAGTCAGCGGATGGGGTAAAGAAGCTGTTGACAACTCTGTTGTTGAAAAGATTACATATATGTCGGACGGACTTAAAGTAAAAGGATACCTTGCCTACCCTTTGGAAATACCTGCAGGAAAGAAGATCCCGCTTATTATATGGAACCGCGGCGGTTATGGCGATAAGGGAGCGATCGATAGATTTACGGCAAGAGGAATATTCGGCCAGATTGCATCATGGGGTTATGCTGTTCTTGCATCGCAGTACAGAGGTAATGACGGAGGAGAGGGGGAGGACAACCTCGGAGGTGATGAAGTAAATGATATCATGAATCTCTTCCCGCTTGCAGAAGGGACAGGATTTATAGATCTTTCAAATGCTGCAGTCGAGGGTTGGAGCAGGGGAGGAATGATGACGTTTATCTTACTGAAGGGAAATTCAGATTTTAAATGTGCAGTGCTGAGCGGGGCGATAAGCAATCTTAAAACACTTGCGGATTCGGGTGCGAAGGCTAAAGAATTTTACAAGCAAAATATCGGCAAAGTAAAATTTGAAGCAGAGCTTAAAAAAAGATCTGCAATAAGATTTACTGATAAACTTCCCGATATACCTTATCTTTTAATGCATGGTGGAGCTGATAATACCGTTCCGGTGCAGCAGTCGATTGAACTTGCCCGGAAATTCTCAGAGGAGGGAAAATCGTACAGGCTTGTTATCTTTGAAGGAGGGGATCACTTCCTGAAATCCCACCGTAAGGAGGTCGACCAGCTAAGAAAGTACTGGTTTGATAAATATCTTTTGGATAAAAAAGACTGAAGTCATTTTATGCAATTAAGTTTACAGAATTTTCTGCCGAAGTAATCAGCGATGGTTTTATAAGTTCCTTCAGAATAGCGTTAAACCTGTCTCTTTCCTCTGTATTCGGCATATGTGCTGAATTTTCAAAAATAAAGAGATGTTTGTAAGGGGCTTTTACAAAGTCAAAGTACCTCAAAGCGATTTCCGAAACCGCTTCCATATCATACTTCCCCTGCACAAGGTAAAAAGGAATTTTGAATTCCTTTATCAGTTCAAATAAGTTGATTTCGAGTAATTCCGGCCAGAGCAATTTCATCGACCCTAAAATGCCTCTGAAGAAATTAATCCTGTCGATTAAGCTGTACTCGCTTGAGAATACCAGGTTCTTAATTACTACTCCAAATGCTCCATTCCGGCTGGAATGAAACTCGCCGCCGAATTTGCCAAGGTATCTTCGCTGTGTAATAATTTTTGCCTGCCAGTTTCCTTTATAAGGCGGTTCACCTATCTTTTCCAGTGCCTTTACTGCATTCTTATCTTTATTAATTCTGGCCTGATCAAGTGTCCATCTATAAGATAAAATTTCATTCTCCTTCATATCTGCGATCTGACCAATTCCTATATAACAATAGTACAATTCAGGATACTTTGCCGCTGACAATGCACCAATAACACTTCCCCATGAATGACCGGCTAGTATTAACCTGTCCTTATTAAATTTATTAAGGAGGTAGAGGGTCAGTTCATTTGTATCTGATATAAACTGCCGGATGTTCATCCTGTCCTCATTCTTAATTGCACGGAATGATTTGCCCGCACCCCGTTGATCCCAGTCAACTACTATAAAAGAATCCAGCAAATCTTTTGTATCACGTCTGTTTCTTGTTAATTGGGAAGTTCCGGGTCCTCCATGAAGAAAGAGTATTATCGGGTTATTGATATTTTCTGACCTGATGGTAATCCATTGATCACTGCCTCCGATTTTTAGCTTTTGAATTTCAGCAATTATCTTTGAACGATCTGCTCCTTTTGAACTTACTGCAGGCGAGGCAGTATGATTAAAAATCAGCAAGAGTAAAATAATTATGATGAAGACTGCGGTTAACATGTATAACGATTTCCCTTATCTTTTTGTTCTAATTGGCTGTCAGGGAGGAGAGGCAGGAAGATAATTTATTAACATACGGATTTCTTTTTAGCTTCTCCCAAAATTTCTATAATGAACTATTTAAATTTAGCCGAATCACTGCTGATTGACAATAAGAAAAAACAACGGAGTGGTAAGAGGAGGGAAAAATAAAATAAAAAAGGCCGTCTGTTAAAGACGGCCCTTTTAATCAGAAATAAGCGTGATTACTTAATACGTTTGAATTCAATCCTTCTGTTTTTCTGTTTGCCTTCAGGGGTGGCATTAGAAGCTATCGGATTGGATTCGCCATATCCTGCAGCAGTAATTCTGTCTGGATTAACTCCCTGGCGAACCAGCCAGTCTCTAACCGAATTTGCACGTCTTTCGGAGAGTTTTTGATTGGTTTTATCGCTGCCGACATTATCAGTATAACCTGCAATTTCAACAGAAATGTCAGGATAGGTAGTTAATGTCTTAAGAGCTTTTCTTAAAGTATTTTCAGATTCAGGGGTAATATCTGCTTTACCGGTTGCAAATGTAATACCGTCAAGAACAATCGGAACACCGACTTTAACTATATCATCCTCAGCATCAAGAGGATTGGTTCCGCGGTTAACTTCTGTTCCGTCATCAACTGTTCCGCCGTCTGTATCTTTAACCAGCGGATTGGTTTTGTAGGTATTTACTTCGTCGTAATCTGATAAACCGTCGCCGTCTGTGTCCTTATTCAGCGGGTTGGTTGAGAAAGTCTGAACTTCTTCACCGTCGAACAAGCCATCACCGTCTGTATCCTTATTCGTAGGATCTGTCTTGTATTTGATTACCTCATCACCGTCGCTGATTCCGTCATTATCTGTATCAGCTTTTAACGGATCGGTCTTATACTTATTAACTTCTTCACCGTCATTCAGTCCGTCATTATCACTATCAGGATTCAGAGGGTCAGTTTTATATTTCTTTACTTCTGCAAAGTCATCAAGACCATCCAGATCGGTATCGGTCAGCAGGGGCTTGGTTTTGTAGATCTGAACTTCTTCACCATCTGTTAAACCGTCACCGTCGGTATCAGGATTTCTTGGACTTGTACCGAGTCTTTCTTCTTCACACTTTCCAAGTCCATCCATATCCCTGTCTGAGCTGCAGCTTTCTCCGGTTATCGTGATGCCAAGAGATGCATTATAATAAGCATCAACAATATTCAATCCATTATCATAATTATTGAGATCAAAAGAAGACGAATATGCTCCGCCTATCGAAAAATCTAAAAGGACCATATCGCTCAGTGCGAATTCGGCGCCTATTCCAAGCGGGAATAGTCCTGCCCAGCCATCTGCTTTAACCGGCTCGGGTGAGGGTGCGGTATTATCGTCAGGGAATTTATTACTGTAATGCATTATACCGCCGCCGACGTACAAATAAGGGTTCCATCCTTTCAAATCAAAAGGAGCAACTCTCAGCCGAAGACCAATAGGAATAATTTCCGATTTGTAGTACCCTACATAGTTAAACTGGTAACCGGCATATGATCCGTAACCGGCATTTATATCAAGCTCAAGTTCCCGTGTCAACTCGAAACCCACAAAGCCTTCCAGAAGGTAGGACATTGTATAATTGTCGAATGAAAATTTGTCGTTATCGCCGAAACCCACATTCGGGAATTCGTTTTGTGGGAGAAGCAGGTTGTACCTCGCTCCGAATTTTGATCCCCACTCCTTAAATTGGGCGTTAGTTGAAATACTAAATCCCATCAGTATCAGAATAAGAAACAGGTATATTTGTTTCATTTTTGATCCTTTTATAGTTAGTAAATATCTTTGTTTTCCTGGGTTGAAACAGTTCTGCTTCACAAATCTAATGAAATATTTACAAAAATGGTTCCAAAAAATTACCCTTTGATTTATAGACCTTGTTTTTCGTTATCAAAACGGCAATATATTATCATTTCTTCCTTTTTACTTTGTAAAATGGCCGTTAAAAATCTATTTTTAACAAGAAAATATTTGAAATCTGCTTATGTATATTTTAGGAATATCGGCTTTTTATCATGATAGTGCTGCTGCGTTAGTAAAAGACGGAGAAGTAATTGCTGCCGCACAGGAGGAAAGATTTACACGACGCAAACATGATCATAATTTTCCTTCGAATGCAGTAGAATTCTGCCTTAATTATGCAGGAATCAAAAGCGATGAGCTTGAGATTGCAGCATTTTATGATAAACCTTTCCTCAAATTTGAAAGACTCCTTGAGACTTACCTTGCTTATGCACCTGTTGGCATCAAATCTTTTATTAAAGCAATGCCTCTGTGGATTAAGGAAAAGCTATGGATGAAGGAGATGATAAAAGATAAGCTTGGGTTCGATGGCAGGGTTATTTTTCCCGAACATCATGAGTCGCACGCTGCCTCCGCATTCTTTCCTTCTCCTTTTTCTGAAGCGGCAATTCTGACTATGGATGGGGTCGGTGAATGGACAACTTCCAGCTATGGAATAGGAAAAGATAATCGCGTTGAGCTCCTTGCAGATATAACTTTTCCTCATTCACTCGGACTTCTTTACTCGGCTTTTACATATTATACCGGGTTTAAGGTTAACTCGGGTGAATATAAAGTAATGGGACTTGCACCCTACGGTGAACCCAGGTATAAAGACTTAATCCTGAAAGAACTTATCGATATTAAAGATGATGGTTCGTTCAGAATGAATATGGAGTACTTTAATTACTGCGCGGGTTTAACCATGACGAATGAAAAGTTCCATAGACTTTTCGGGGGACCTCCGAGAGAACCAGAATCGAAGCTTACTCAGAAGGAAATGGATCTGGCTCGCTCTGTTCAGGACGTTACTGAGGATATTGTTTTAAAAATGGGGAACCATGCTTATAAAGAGACCGGGATGAAAAACGTATGTCTTGCCGGCGGTGTTGCACTAAACTGCGTAGCGAACGGCAGGCTGCTCCGCGAAGGCCCTTTTGATGAAATCTGGATTCAGCCAGCTGCTGGTGATGCGGGGGGTGCACTCGGTGCAGCTCTTATTGGCTGGCACCATTATCTCAACAAGCCAAGAACCGCCGCCATCGGAACTGATTCACAGAAAGGTTCATACCTGGGACCTGAATATAAGGATGAGGATATCCTTAGTTTCATTAATGAAAATAATATTAAATATAAACAGTTTGATAACGGTGAACTTCCTGAAAAAGTAGCCGCACTTCTTGCCGACGAAAAGGTTGTCGGCTGGTTTGAGGGCAGAATGGAATTCGGGCCGAGGGCTCTGGGTGCAAGATCTATACTGGGTGATGCAAGGTCGTCTAAGATGCAGTCGGTTATGAACCTGAAAATAAAGTTCAGGGAGAGTTTCAGACCTTTTGCTCCGGCTGTACTGGGAGAAAGAGTATCTGATTATTTTGAGATCGACAAGAAATCACCTTATATGCTGCTGGTTGCCGACGTTAAGAAGGAGAGACGAAAAGAGATGTCCGATGATGAGAAGAATCTTTTCGGTATTCAGAAACTTAACATTATAAGGTCTGATATACCTGCTATTACTCACGTTGATTATTCAGCAAGACTCCAGACGGTTCATAAAGAAACCAATCCTCTTTTCCATAAACTGATCTCAAAATTTGAAGAAAACTACGGGAGTGCTGTTTTAATAAATACATCTTTCAATGTAAGAGGTGAGCCTATTGTTTGTTCACCTGCAGATGCATATAAATGCTTTATGCGCACGAATATGGATTACCTTGTAATAGGGAATTTCCTGCTGGATAAGGGTGAGCAGGAAGAGCTTGTGGAAGATACTGACTGGAAGAAAGAATTTGAACTGGACTAAGTATGAAAGAAATTTTCAGCGAAATAAAAAACATTAAAGAATCATCTTCCGATCTCAGGAAGTTCGGGGCGACAATCGGGATCGTCCTGCTTGTAATTGCGGCCATATTGCTCTGGACAGGCAAGCCGGCATATCCTGTGTGGGGGGTAATCGGCATCGTGTTTATAATAGCGGGACTATTATTCCCGGCTGCACTTAAACCTCTTAACAAAGTCTGGATGACCTTAGCAATTATCCTCGGTTGGGTGATGACACGTGTAATTTTATCGATCTTGTTTTATTTTGCATTAACTTCGCTGCGTTTTATTGCAATGATATTTAATAAGCGCTTCCTGAATTTAAAAATTGATCACTCTGCAGCTTCCTATTGGGAAAAGAGAGAAAAAAAGCCGTTTGATCCTTCAACATATGAAAGACAATTTTAAATGAGCAAATTATCTATATTATCGGAATTATGGCAGTTTCTTCGTATAAGAAAAAAATGGTGGCTTGCGCCGATTATAATATTTCTCATCCTGTTGGGAGGTTTGATTATACTTACTCAGGGCTCTGCACTTGCACCTTTCATCTATGCGATCTTCTGAAAATAATTTATTTAATGAAATACAGCTATGGCAGAAAAAATTAAAATAAAAAAAGAGAAGAAGCGGATCCCTGTTCCTAAAAAACCGCCTAAGGTTGAAAAGGACACGAAAGCATACGACCGGAAAAAAGAAAAGGACAGATTGCGCAAAGGTAAAAAGGGTTCATCAATCTGACTCCGGAGGTCCTGGTAATAACGATCGAATGACAATTGAATAACAATCGAATATAGCAGATCTAATGTTCCATGCTTCAGTAATTATTTCGGTTTATAACAGGTTTGATTATCTGCAGCTTGTCCTGGCGGGACTTGAACGCCAGAGTCTCTGGGATTTTGAAGTAATAATAGCAGATGACGGCTCAGATAAAATATTTGTTGAACAATTAAAAGAACTCATTCCGGTACTTCCATACCCCTTAATTCACGTATGGCATGAAGATAAAGGATTCAGAAAAAACAGGATATTAAATAAGGCTATTACTGCCGCACATTCTGATTATCTTATTTTTATGGACGGGGATTGCATTCCTCACTCAGCATTCCTGGATGAACATTCAAAGCACCGGAAGAACGCTGTCTGTCTTACCGGAAGGAGAGTAAATCTCTCGGAAAAGATTACTAACCAGCTGACACCGGGACTTATAAAAAAAGGGTTCCTTGAAAAGAAGACTCCGAAACTTGTTATTGATGGTTTGTTCGGAAAATCAGACTACGTAGAAAAGGGATTTTATGTCAGCAATAAATTCCTGCGGGAATTTCTTAATAAAAAAGTACGGGGACTTTTAGGCTGCAACTTCTCTCTCTATAAAGAAGATCTCCTTAAAATTAATGGATTCGATGAAAGATATGAAGCCCCATCAATAGGTGAGGATTCTGATATTCAATACAGACTTGAACTTGCCGGCACAAAAATCAAATCATTAAATAACATCGCCGTCCAGTATCATCTTTATCATAAACTTCAGGTAAGACCACAGGAAAACCTAGACCTTTTTAACCAGGTAAAAGATAAAGG
>DATFVA010000177.1:0-4446 GCA_035260565.1 Ignavibacteriaceae bacterium
GTTATCTTTTCAGGACTTATAGGAGCAATCCTTCTTTCTGCAACAGCTACACACTACGGTATGCCTATCTCAGTCTCTCATTCAATAATCGGCGGCTATGGCGGCGCAGGGATTGCCAAAGCAGGTTTTGGAGCTATTGTACTTTCAGGTTACACCAAAGTGGTTATATTTATTTTTCTTGCGCCTATTATGGGGTACATAATTGCACTTATTTTTTCAGTTATCACTCTCTGGATTGTACGAAACAAATCTCCCTATAAAGTAGATAAGTATTTCAGGAAGCTCCAGCTGGTTTCTGCAGCCTTGTATTCCCTGAGCCATGGTTCTAATGATGCCCAGAAAACAATCGGTATCATAGCAATTGTCCTGTTCACAAACGGAGTCCTTGGCAGTACATTCTATATACCATTTTATGCGATAATGATGAGCTATACTGTTATTGCTCTCGGAACACTTGTCGGCGGCTGGAAGGTAATTAAAACGCTCGGAATGCGTGTAACCAAGCTTACTCCTTTCGGCGGATTCAGTGCCGAAACTGCTTCGGGTATTACTATTTCACTGGCTTCAATTTGGGGGATTCCTGTAAGTACTACACATACAATAACTGGCGCAATTATCGGGGTAGGTTCAATTAAAGGCTTCTCTGCAGTACGATGGGGAGTTGCCCGCAATATCCTTTGGGCCTGGATACTGACAATACCCCTGTCGGCAGCTTTTGCGATGATTACTTATTATATTTCACAGCTTATAGTTAAAGGACTCTAGAGTTTTTTAAGTTCTTCATCCAGGATTTTTTTTACTCTCTTTTGACCGCCTGTCAGATCTTTCCCTTTGCTTTTTAATACTTCAATCAGTATAAGTGATTGAGAAACATAGTTTCGGAGAAGCAAATTCTTTTTTCCGCTTCCTGATTTCCTTAACGCATCCAGGTGTCTTAGTATCGTCTTAAAATCCCCTCTTTCAACCGGACCTGAGAGAGATACGGCTGCCCCGTTATTCTTAATGTTCGATAAAGTCGTCTGGATAATAGGCTCGAACAGGGAATATTTTTCTTTTATGCTTAGGCCTGTTTTCTCTAATAGGATATTGGAAGTAAAAATATTCGCATTAAGAAAGTTAGCTGCAAATACACCTGCAAGATGGTAGAAAACTTTTGCCTCCCCGCTAAGTTTAAATGATTTCAATTCCAATGTCCCTGCCAGTGAAAACAGAAACTTTTCAGCTGTGCCGCTCTCCGTTTCAATAGCAGCAAAAGAATTTGTTATATCTGTTTGCCTGTGCGAAGGGAATGTCTGCATAATATGGAACGATGCAGTCATAGCGTTCTTAAGCTTAAGAGCATTCAGTTCTTTACTGCTGAGAGAGCCGGAAGTATGTACAAACAGCAATCCCCGGAAATTTATTCTGAGGCCCGCAAGTAATCCGGCAATATTTGGTACCTGGTCATCAGGTACAGTTATAAAAAATATTTTACATTCCCCGGGTATATCTTCTATATTATCAGAGTGAAAGTCTAATTCGTATTTTTTTGAAAAGGATGCTGCGGAAGCGCGGTCACGACTGATAATCCCCTTAACAGAATATTTTTTTTTAATTAAAAGCGGAACCAGCGTATGTGCAACTTTACCTGCACCTATAAATACTATTTCTGTCTTTTTATTAAGCAATCAATCTCCGTATACTGCCGCAGAAAGATACCCGACAACTTCTCTTTTATCGCCTGTCGTATCACCTGAATTGTTTCTGTATAGAACCATCGAATTATGATAATTTAATTTGTCGGCAGACTTCATCATAGCAATAATAGTCCCTGCTCCGCATGCTTCACACGTTCCTGCTTCAAAATTATCAAACAGTCCTTCGTAATTAAAATTACTTATATCTCTCTCAACTATAGAATCCATCCGGTCTGCTGCATCAGCTTTGTAATAATGCGATAAATCGGAACTTGAAACTATTACAGTGCTTTCATCGATGGAATTCGTAATTTTTTCAGCCAGCTCGTCGATGAATAATTTTCCCTGGTCACCCATTACCACCGGGACGATATCAAAATCGTCCAGAACCGTCTGCAGGAAAGGCACCTGAACTTCTATAGCATGCTCATCCCTGTGTCCCTCCTCCCCCATAAAAATTGTTTTGCTTTGCCCGGTGAGTGACTCTGCCATTTTCTTGTTTACTGGTACTATCCCCAGCGGAGTCTGGTAAGCGTCGCCTTCGTACACCGATATCCCGGGGAAATATTCTCTGTGGCTCGGTGATAAAATGATTACATGTTTTATATTTTTACCCTTAAAAAGGTTATACCCGAAGGCAGCTGTTTTACCTGAATATATATAACCGGCATGGGGTGAGACTATTCCGAAGAGTTTTCCGGGAATTTCCCGTTTTTCAGAAATTGAAAGCAGCACATCAATTTCAGCTTTTAACTTTGAAGCGTCGGCAGGATAAAAATATCCTGCAGCTGCCGGTTTTCTAATCAGAGACATAAGACTTCTTCCTTTCTCCTTTTTCAGAAAATATTTCAGCAGTGAATACTTCAATATTTAATTTGTTTTTTTGCCAGAGGAATGGTTCAAATCCGGCTTTTTCACAAATAGCACAAAGGAACTTATCTCTGGTGAAGTTATTTTCGATCGCTACCTGCGGGAGAAGCAGTCCCCTTCTTCCAAGATGGTTTAGAATTAATCCATGTTTCCCTAACTCAATTTCGCTATAATTATTGATCCTTACTGACTCCGCTAACACTGATATTTCTATTTCAATGAGCTCCAGTTCAGAATGCGAAAGGGGTAGAAACCTGGGATCGCGGAAAGCAGCCTGGACGGCAGCTTCGCATATGGTTTCAAAAATGCTCAATTCAGCAAAAATATAACCTATGCATCCCCTCAGATCTTTCTTTATAGTGAGCGTAACAAAAGCTCCGGCTCTGATCTTTAGTGATGGGAATTTTTCAAAATCTAATGTGGGCTTCTTGATTTCCCCGAAGACAGCTGCAATAGACTGACGGGCTGCATTTAGCAGGATTGCTTTTTCTTCTGAAGTTAATTGCATAATGTTAAATCCTTCAAACTCATACAAGCAAATAAACTATCAGTTCAATCTTATCCTTGATCAGAAACAGGAAATTATCTTTAATAAAGAATGTATCGGGAATGTAGGAAGAAATACCGCTATTAACCATATATTCAAAAATAATCTTTCCTCCCTCAATTTCAATAATCCTGAATATATTGTCCAGCTTCCCGTCATCCCTCACACTATGAAAACTGAGCAGCAGGGAATTATTGTAATTTACATAGTCTATTTCTCCTGAGAGGATTACATTTTCCTTCAGCCTCTCAATCTTCTCCTGGGTGCCGGGAGGAAGTTTGCCGGTAAAGTAAGGCTCAGGGAAATGATAATTCTTAAACTTGTCATATTGTTCATTAAGCAATTTTTCGCGGATACTGTTTATCTCTTCAGTATTCTCTCCGTAGTTTTTAAGAGGCTCTCCTGTTTCTGCATCGAATGAAAAGAATTCCCGGGATTCAAATTTCTGTAAGAAAGCAAACACCTCATTCTCGTAAAGAAAAAGAAAAACAGCGTTATCCCTGTTCCACAATATGTGGTTCGCCGTTAAATCATATACTGTAATTCCTATATGACCCGGCATATCAGGTTTTATATACCCGTGAAAAAATATTTTGTCTTTTTCAAATGATTCAACTCCCACCCAGAATTTTTCATCAAGCTGATAATCTTTTAGAATACATTTCCCTGATTCAATTTCAATGCAGCTGAAATAAACCTGCTTATTCCCTTCGTCTCTTTCTTCGATAAGGAGCTTTTCGCCTGAAGGTATCAGGCGCCAGATTGTTCTTTTATTTCCTATAGAATACTTTTTTTTGATTTTCATTTTTCTCTTTATTTTGCATCACGACCTATCTCTTCAAACTGTGCGGTAAAATGTCTCAGCATAGGTGCCTGGTACGTAATTTTATAGCCTTTAAGCGATCCTCTCTTTTTATAAACTTCCAGTAAAACTTCCAGCACATAATCAATATGACTCTGCGTATAGACTCTCCTCGGAATTGCAAGTCTCACAAGCTCCATAGGCGGTGGAATGAGTTGTCCGTTCTTGTCATATTTACCGAACATAACGCTGCCAATCTCCACAGCCCTTATGCCGCCTTCGATATAGAGTGAGCATACAATCGATTGTCCCGGGAACTGTTCCTGCGGTATATTGGGTAAGAACCTTTTAGCATCAATATAGATTGCATGACCCCCGGGCGGTTCAATTATCGGTACTCCGGCAGAGACAAGCTTTTCACCGAGATATTCAACGCTTCTTATCCTGTACTGCAGGTAATGTTCATCCAGTACTTCCTCCAGTCCCTGTGCAACTGCTTCAAGGTCCCTTCCTGCCAGTCCTCCGTAAGTCGGAAAACCCTCTGTAACTAT
>DATFVA010000178.1:0-2077 GCA_035260565.1 Ignavibacteriaceae bacterium
CGTGTTATTATGCATACATCTTTAGCCCGTGTTACATACATTTAGATAATGCACCCCTGCATTCTGCCAGAAATCGTTTTCCATTGTTGTAAATTCCTGATGCTTAAACTATTTTTCATCATGACGAATTCTGGAAATGAAAAAATATTAAGTGAGCCGGTACAATTTATTAAATCAGTCGGCCCTAAACGGGCGGAAGCTTTTAAGAAGATCGGCATTTTAACTATAAAAGACCTATTATTTTATTTTCCTTCTCGCCATCTTGATCGGTCTACAACGCTTAATGCTTTAAAAGCCAGCAGTTACCTAATGAACGGATATGAGGGCGAACTGACTATAATTGCTGAAGTAGTTGATATAGAAAAAAGATATTTTGCCCGCAAGGGATTGCTTAAAGTTCAATTTAGAGATTCTACCGGATTTTTTGAATGCATCTGGTTTCAAGGCATAAAATATTTCGAAAATGTATTTAATATAGGAGATATATTTGCTATTTCGGGTAAGCCCGTACTTTCAAAATATGGTAACCTTCAATTTACTCACCCGGACTTTGACAGAATATCAGAAGAAGAGTCTACCGGTTTTCTTAACACGGGCAAGATTATTCCTTTTTATAGAATCCCAAAAGAATTACGGACTACGAACATAGGTGACTTCGGCTTGAGAAGAATTATAATTCATGCGGTGGAAGATTATTCAGATTATCTTGATGAAACATTACCTGATAATATAATTGAGAAAAATAATTTACTTCGAATTAACGAAGCGGTAAAAAATTTTCATTTCCCTTTAACCAGAGAGCTTCTCAACCAGGCAATTCAAAGATTTAAGTTTGAAGAATTGTTCTATCTTGAGATTCTGGTTGCATTAAGAAAATATAATTATAAAAATAAGCTCGCCGGTTACTCAATGAAAATTCAAACGAGCCTTATCCAAGACTTTCTGAAAATCATTCCTTTCGAATTAACCAAATCACAATTAAAGGTTTTAAGCGAAATCAGAAAAGATATGGAATTGCCTTTTCCGATGAATAGGCTTATTCAGGGAGATGTAGGAAGCGGTAAAACAATTGTTGTTCTGATTGCAATTTTGATTGCGGTCGACAATGGCTTCCAGGCTGTTATGATGGTCCCGACAGAAATTCTGGCTGATCAACAGGCAAAAAACATTTCCAAGCTCTTAAAAAAACTGTCGGAAGTTTTCAAAGAGAGGGAAATAAGGCTTAGTTTACTAATAGGCGGGCAGAAAAAGAGTGTAAAAGATAAAAATCTTCAGGACATTGGATTGAGCGAGGCTGATATTATTATCGGCACACATGCTCTGTTCGAAGAACAAGTAAAGTTTAATAACCTCGGGCTTGTTATTGTAGATGAACAGCATCGCTTTGGCGTTGCACAGAGGGCAAGCTTGATGAGCAAAGGAATTACTCCCGATGTTATTGTAATGAGCGCTACACCTATTCCGCGTACCCTTTCAATGACAGTTTACGGAGACCTTGACATCTCAATTATTGATGAGATGCCTAAGAACAGAATACCTATAAAAACTTATCTGCGCGGCGATAGTAAGCTGCCTGATATATTTAAATTTATAATTGATAAAAGAAAAGAAGGTTATCAGTCTTTCATTGTCTATCCTTTAGTGGAAGAATCCGAAAAACTTGAGCTTAAAGCTGCAGAGAGTCATTATAATGTGCTCAAGAAAACATTTTTCAAGAATATTAACGTAGGTCTAATCCATGGTAGGATGTCATGGCAGGAAAAAGAGGAGGCAATGATGCTTTTCCTGGCAAAAAAATTTGATGTATTGGTATCGACTACAGTCATTGAGGTCGGTATAGATATTCCGGGTGCCAATATAATTTTAATAAACGATGCACATCGTTTCGGTTTATCGCAGCTTCATCAGCTAAGAGGTAGGGTAGGCAGAAGCGGTAAACAAGCATACTGTATACTTGTAACAAAAGATGAATTTGCCGGAAGGCAGGAAAAGCTTCAGCTTGATCTGGAATATCTTTCGTCAATGCAAATGGAAAAGTATAAAGCTTCAGTCAGGCTCCAATCCATGGTTAAATATT
>DATFVA010000179.1:0-15342 GCA_035260565.1 Ignavibacteriaceae bacterium
CCGACTACATCTATTATGAAGAGGAAATATTTAATGATGCCTATTCGAATGACGGTATTGAAGCAGGAACTTCGGTTACTCAGCTTATCACAGGTAATATTGCTCTTAAGGGTGAGCTTGTTTATACTCAGAGGAAGTTCAATAACCTCCCGATCGCTCTCCGGGATGGTACCGAAACCGATATTCTCAGGAGTGATAATTACTATGCTTTGGGTGCTGAGATAATGTTCGATCTGCAGTCAATTACACAAGGACTGGGATTATCGTTAAGCTATAATTACCTGGTTAATAATTCGAATGATTATTTCTACAAATATGATAACCACCTGTCATCGGTTACTCTTGAGTGGGGATTCTGATTATTTCTGAAACTTAATATCGTATTTTTTCATCTTATAACGGAGGTTGCGCTCGGTAATTCCAAGCAGCCTTCCTGCCTGCGTCTGGTTTCCGTTCATTTTAGTGAGTGCATCATATATCATCATCTTCTCCAGTGCTTCTATCTTATCGTTAAGTGTTTCATGCTGGTTGTGAAGTGATGCCTGCTCTTCTTTAAATCCTTTCACGTTCATCGGAAGATCATTTGCTGTTATAACGTTATCCCTGGATAAAACTACCGCCCTCTCTATAATGTTTTCCAGTTCACGCACATTCCCCGGAAAGTTATATTTCAAAAGACTATCAACAGCCTCCTTCGAAATCTCAATTCCTTCCTTATTATTAAGAACCGAATATTTTTTAATGAAGAACTCAATTAAAGGAACAATATCCTCCTTTCTCTCTCTGAGAGGAGGGACGCAGATTGAAACAACATTCAGCCTGTAAAACAGGTCCTCACGGAATGAGCCTTCCGTGATCTTCTGCTCAGGATTGCGGTTGGTTGCAGAAATTATTCTTACATCAACAGGTATCCGCTCTGTCCCGCCCACCCGTTCAATTTCACGTTCCTGCAGAACACGCAGAAGTTTTACCTGCATTGCAGGGGGAATGTCTCCTATCTCATCCAGGAAGATAGTGCCGCCAGATGCAATTTCAAACCTCCCTTTTCGCATTCGATCTGCCCCGGTAAATGATCCTTTCTCATGTCCGAATAATTCGCTTTCCAGTATGTTCTCTGATAGGGCGGGAATGTTAACCGCAACAAAAGGTCCGTTTTTCCTGCTGCTTATATAATGCACTGCTTTGGCTAATACCTCTTTCCCGGTGCCGTTTTCCCCGGTAATTAAAATGGATGCATTACTTTCTGCAGCGCGTGAGGCAATACTGAGCACTTCCTCCATTTTCGGCGACTGTGAGATAAGGGAAGTCAGTTTATGTTTTTCCTGCAGCTGCGATCTCAGGTTCTTTATTTCTGATTTAAGGCTGCGGCGTTCGATTATTTTTTCAATCATAAGATCAAGCTCATCAAGGTCAACCGGTTTGGCGATATAATCGTAAGCGCCGAGTCGCATTGCTTTGACTGCGTTCTCAACTGTGCTGTATGCTGTAATGATGACAAAACTTATTTCGGGATTTATCTGTTTGACTTCTTCTAATACCTCGAGTCCTGTTTTATCCGGCATTTTGAAATCGGAAAGGACTATGTCAACCAAATTCTGTTTGACTAGTTTAATTCCTTCTCCACCTGAGCCTGCCGGGAAAACGTGATAGCCTCTCTTCTTCAGGTACCCGCTTAAAACTTCTCTCTGAGTCTGCTCGTCGTCGATTATTAAGATGCTGTATTCTTTCATTGTGGTAATACTATTTTGAATGTTGTTCCTTCGTTAAGCACACTTTCAAATGAAATAGTGCCCCGGTGCTGCTCAATTATTTTTTGCGTGATGCTCAGTCCTATTCCGGTTCCATCCTTCTTCGAAGTATAATATAAATCAAATATTTTTTTCTTCGCTTCCTCCGGTATTCCTCTTCCGTCGTCCGATATCATAATTTCAACCCTGTCATCCATGCATTTGTAATGGACGGTTATTTTTCCCCCCTCCCCCGAAGCCTCAAATGCATTTTGTACCAGGTTCATTAATGCCTGCTGCATCAGTTCAGGATCGATTTTAATATTACCCGGATTCGTGCTGAACATTCTGAAATTTATTTTTCTCCTGTCAGCCTCCGCCTGGAAAAGCTGGAAGATCCTGTCAAAATAATCCTCTGCATCAAGATCTGCAGGTTTTACTTCAAACGGTTTGGCATAGTCCAGGAACTGTTTGATTATTTTATTGATCCTTGTGACTTCACTTCTCAAAAGATTGGTGATAGTATTGAATTCATCATCATTTTCACCGGGAGAGAATTCTTTCTGAAGCCGCTGGGCAATCATTCCAATAGCATTAATTGGATTTCTTATTTCGTGCGCAACTCCCGATGCAAGCTCGCCCATCGCTGATAATTTTTCTCTGCGCTTAGCATTTTCTTCAAGCGCCTTTTTTCCTGTGATATCATCAAAGACAACAGTATAACTTTCAATATTATTTTGACTATCGTAATTAGCTGTCGGACTTATTACCAGGCATTTCTCTTCATCAGCTATCTTTAAGGTCTTCTCGATACTTTGTTCCGACCTGACGATGCAGGGTAGGAAATTAAAAACACTAATTTCACTTATATTCCTTCCCATAACTTCATCTTCTTTAAGCTTAAATAATTTTTGGGCAGAATGGTTGATAAGCGAAATGGTTAAATTACTGTTTACTACGATTACCGCCTCTTCCATATTTTTAAGTATTGAGCTGGTGAACGTTTTGAACTTTTTGAACTCTTCAGAAATTGTTTTTAGATTCTGGGAAGTAAAAACTATGCTCAGTGTAATAATCGAAATCGCAGCAAGGATAAGGGTAATGATCAGAATTCTTTGATAAGCACGATTTTCAACATTTTTTATTTCAGAAAGAGAAAGTCCGATCCTGAAAATTCCCACCGCAGAATTATCATAAGTCAATCTTTTAACTACCTCATATACATCATTACCATTGAATGGTACTGTCCTGTAGTAAACGGAATCATTCCGGAGTGCTGCCTGCAGGAAACTATCCCCGGTTACTGCATCCAGTGAATCGATGTTGGTGCTGGCTGCAAGGATCCCGCTTGTATCCTGAAGTGCTATATATTTTATTCCAGAGTTTTTTGCTATATCCTGTATTATCTTCCCAATACCGATTCTCTTCCTGAAGTTGAGCAGATCTTTCGCATCAAGATTAACTACGATGGCTCCTTTGTTTCCGGTTCGGGCAACCGCCACGGCGTATCGCTGATCTCCGCTGAACTCAGCATTCTTCAGACCGATTACTATTTCATTTTCCGAGCCGTTCAGAACGGGTTCAATTTCTTCGAAACGGTTAATATGTTCTTCTCCGTGAATATGTCCCGGCTCCGGAATACGATTAGAAAGTATCCTATCACCCGTCTTATTAAAAATATTTATCCTGTAGAGATTATTAGCTCTGCCTATGTCGATAAGCTTCTGCCGGGTAAGTTTACCAGAGGCATCCAGGTCCCTGATAAGCCTGGCATTATTCAGCAGTCTTTCGGTAATCAAATCCTCGATCTCGAAACCCGAATTAATAGTATTAACGGAACTTTCGGTTATTGTTTCAATGAGTGCGAGAGATTGTTCATTAAGAATATGGTATAGCTCACTCTTCCCCTGCTGAAGTTCGAAATAAGCGGAGGTGATCATCACGATAGCAATGATCACGGTTATTGCAATAACAGCAGAAGAGCGGAGTTTAAATTTCCATTTCACGATATTTTCCGTACAATTCTCATTCCTTAACAATCATATGATTCAGAGAATTGAAGCAGGGTTCGGATATTAGAATTCGTCGGGATGGTCGAAGCAAAACGCCTATATAGTCGAAGTAGAATTATTCTCATCAAAAATCTCCCCAAACCGAATTATTTGATTATGGCATAACCGTTGATTAAACAATTCAAACGGACGTCCCTAAAAATACTAATTTGATAAGGAGATAGAAATGAAAAACATAGTGAAAATTCTGATGACCTCAGGGATGGTTTTGATACTCGGGCTATATCTGAACAGCTCTGAACTGAATGCACAAAATAACCTCAAGACCGGCAAAGGATTTATAGATCTGAACAACGACGGGATAAATGATAATGCTATTGATTCCGATGGTGACGGTATTCCGAATTGTATAGATCCCGATTTTGTCGGGGTACAAAGAAGAAGCTCTAACCAGTATAGCTTCTGGTACAGGCATAACTATAAATTCAACGCAGCTCATGGAAATGGTTACGGACCAGGAAACGGATCAGGACATAGCGGAATAGGTCCCCGTAATGGTACAGGGTTTGGATCAGGATCAGGATCGGGCGCTTGTGACGGAACAGGTCCCAAAGGCCGCAGAGGCGGAAGAAGATAACAGCACTCCCTCAAACAGGCGGCAGATTTTTTCTGCCGCTTTTTTTTTACCTCCCTTCAATCTATCATATACCTTACTCATCAGGAGAAAGGAAATCCGCATTTTGTTATTTTTTCTGGTACAGTTAGAGTAACAAATATTAAGGTAGACGCTTTTGTGGAGTATTTTAAACGGAGTTCTAGAGTAGTAAACAATAACATTTTAGCGCACTGAACAAAGGGAGCGGGTAGGAAAGTGGATTATTAAACACTCAGGAGGAATATTGCGGTTATCCCGAATCCCATCGCCCACCATCCGTAGACATTCAGTTTTTCTTTCCAGATCAGGAATGCAGCAAGCGATGTTAACACTATAATCCCGATATTGACGGAGGGATATACAATCACTGCAGGCAGACTATTTAGTGCATCAAGCATAAAATATGAACTTAGAACATTTGGAATACCGAGGATTAATCCGGCTGCTATTGTCCTGTACTCCATCCTGATTTTTTTAAATATTAAATAAGAGAAAGAATATAAGAATGCAAATGAAAATATAATGAAGATAAAATAATTTTTTTCCTCCGCAGGACGCCATCCCTGGAATATCTTAAAACAAAAATCGTTGGTGCCTATAGCAATCAGCAGCAGTATGAGATAAAAGTAATCTGCCGGTTTGAAACTGCCTGCTGAAAACTTCCTGATAGAAAAATAAAAAAGGAAAATGGTGAACAGTGATAGTATTAATCCCGATAGCTGGAACAGGGAGGGGATCTCATTGTAGATGATTACAGAGAGCCCTGCGGGAATGATTACCGATAGCCTCGAACTCACCGCAGGAAGAGATGCGCCTGCCTTACTTACAGCAATTGCGAATATAAAAAAACCAATAAAGAATAATAATCCGAGCGCAGCTCCGAATAAAAATGTTGCAGTTGAATAGACAGGCTTCGTTTCGGAAACGAGTAAAATCAGACTGATAACCGAGGCTGTAAAATAATTTCCGCACAGAAGCAGCACGGGATTGCTTTTCTTCGTATCGCTGTATTTCAGGATCAGGACAATAGAAGTTGAGCAGATTATTGTTAGGAGAAGAGGAAACATATCAAAGCATTGAAAGAGGATCAGGGTAAATGAAATCATAGCTGAGCATCTTTTTCAGTTTGTCAGAATTTACGATCTTATAACTGTCATCAGTATCGATAAATTCGGGCACCGGAAGATTAAGCTTCTCTGCTGCTGCAGTATAGAATTCTTTTTTAGACGGGTGCAGATCAGAACAGGCATTGAATATTTCATTCCATATATTTTTGGTGATGACCTGGTGAATAATATTTATGCAGTCCTCACGGTGAATAAGATTAACCGGGATATTTCCGCCCGGAATATTTTTTCTGCCCGCAAAAAATTTAACAGGATTCCTGTCGGTATCAACCAGTCCGGCGAATCTTAGAATAGTCTTTTCGAATGATTGATTCGCCAATAACATCTCCTCAACAGTTTTCAGTGCTTTACCGGATTCTTTTTCGGGATGAAGTCCATCATTTTCGGTAACCATACGGTTTTCATTACCGTAAACTGAAGTTGAACTGATAAAAATTATTTTTGCAATCGGCGACCTTTTTACCTGATTCAGTATTGATTCAACTTGTTTTTTATGAAAGTTAACTTTATCATCGCCGCCGCCGGGAGGAATATTGATTACAAGTAAATTGGTGTTAAAGAAATCTTTTATATTGTTTCCCACCATTAAAGGGTTTAGCTCTATATGGAAGGGCTGAATGTTTTTTGACGATAAAAGTTTCGGTTTCTCCGGACTTTTTGTTGAACCTTTTACATGGAATCCTTTCGCCGCAAGGAATTCTGCAAGAGGAAAGCCAAGCCATCCGCAGCCGAGTATTGAGATATTATTGTTCATAAAAATTAATCAATCCTGGTATAAGTTAGGCTAATTTGAGGTTAATTGCCTGGAAGCAGAGAATTAGCTGATTTAGCGAAATACGGATTTGGCAGATTTAGAGCTGATTATATAGATGATAGTGAAGGATTAGAGATAATCTGGTAGTAATCTCATTCAACTTGTACCGATTCCTTTACGTATTGTTTTTTCTACCGCCTGCTTGAAGCTGCTCAGGTTAACTGGTTTGGAGAAGACAAATTCAATTCCGAGTTCATTGTAATCGGTAATTATCTGCCTGTCGATATCGCTGCTGAGTATCATTACAGGCGGCTTACCCTTCATCTCAAGTTTCTTAAGTGCTTTAACAAATTCATAACCGTCCATAACCGGCATTTTGTGGTCGGTTATTACTATTGCAGGCGGATATTCGAGTATCTTTTCTAAGGCTTCCTCTCCATTTGAGGCAATGTCGACTGTATAATCCGGGGTGATGCTTTTGAGTATCTTGGAATAAAGAAGCCTGTCGGTTTTATTGTCATCCACCAGAAGTATTACGGAAGAAGCTACCGGAACTGTAAAAATAAATTCTGTGCCGGTGCCGTATTCACTTTCAACCCGAATCTCTCCGCCATGTTTTTCGATTATCTCTTTCACCAGGGAAAGACCAAGACCTGTTCCTTTTTCACCTGCCGTGCCCTCGGAAGAAAACTTTGTATCTACATTGAAAAGCTTGTTGAGATTTTCTTTTCTTATACCGGTTCCGGTATCCTTCACACTGAACTCGTAAAACCGGGTTTGTACCGCTGGCCTGCCCGAGATGGTTATTCTTCCTCCCGCCCGGGTAAACTTAATCGAGTTAGAAATAAGATTGTTGAAGACCTGGAGAAATAATCCTTTATCGGCAAAAACATAAAGATCATCTTCTACTTCGGATACTATCGAAATATTTTTCTGAATAGCAGTTCCGATAAGAGTATTAATGGAGTTCTCTATAATTTTACCTGCTTCAGATTTCTCAGGTTCAAATTTAATCCTGCCTGTTTGTATACGCGTCCAGTCAAGCAGTGAATTAACGAGCAGAAGCATTGATTGTGATGACTCGCGTATAAACTCAATATACTGCCGCTTCTCCTCTTCATTAAGACCTTCATCATTCAGCAGGAGATCTGTAAAACCAAGTATCGAGCTGAACGGTGTTCGCAGGTCATGCGAGATAATAGATATAAAACGGTCTTTTGTCTCGTTGAGTTTAATAAGATTGTCCGTAGACCTTTTCAGCTCATCCTGTGCTTTTTTCCTGAGAGTAATATCGCTTATAAGTCCGTACATTTTAATTATCAATCCATCTGCAGAACGTATAAGATTTATTTTATTCCTGATCCAGACGACATTCCCTTGTTTATTAATAATTCTAAGTTCAAATTCATCAGAATTCTGAATCCTGCTATTTAAAAGTCTCTTGAGGTGACGCTTAGCTTCATCAAAATCATCCGGGTGAATTATTTTTAATATCAGCCTTGATTCGGTAAGGAAATCAGTCTGTGAATACCCGGTTATTCTTTCAACGGAGGATGTATAAAAAACAGGACGGAGGATCGAGCCGGTCCTTTCAAATGTATAGAGGAAATCATCTATGTTCTCAGTTATATTCCTGTATTTTTCTTCCGATTCCCTTATTGCCTGCTGTGCACGCTTCCTTTCCGTAACATCCCGTGTTACAAAGACAACGTATGTTTTTCTGTCCTGCACAAATGTGGATGATGCAACCTCGGTGAAGAATCTGCTGTTATCCTTCTTCCTGCCGAGGAATTCGAATCTTCCCGGGGCATTTTTCTTCATTTCAAGAAGTTGCAGGTATTCGGCAACCCTGTATATATCATCGTTTGAAACAAGGTCAAGTATCTGCTGTCCCATAAGCTCGGTGCTGTTTCGGTAGCCGAATATTTCGGTAAAAGAATCATTGCAGAGGATAATCTTTCCCTGACTTGAAAGCGCAATCCCATCTGTAACCGATTCAAATATCGCATTGTATAATTCAAGCTTTTTATCAACAAGATATTTATCAGAGATATCAACAAAATAGACTGTAAAGAATTTCCTGCCGGTTTTTTCATTGACGGACGAGGTAAAATAGGCAAGAGTTGGGATCCTGTTTCCTTTATTATCAACAAGGGGGAGCTCTATCCTTGTTTTCCTCTGGTCGAACAAACTAAGGTCAAATACATTTGCTGTTAGGTAATCGGGTGAAATAAAATTTGTAATATTACGTTCAATAATTTCTTCATCTCTGTAGCCAAGTTTTTCGGTGAATGTATTATTGACATAGAAGATATCTCCGCTTACATCCATTGAACAGATAAGTTCGCCCGCCTGGTTTATAATCGATCTGAATGTTTCCTCGGACGATTTTAATCTCGATTCGAAAACAGCCCGGTCGGTTATATCCGAACAGCTGATAATAATGGGATGAGCGCGGTTTTTAGTAAGAGCAAATTTAACTTCGTAAGTTTCTTTCTGTTTATTCTCTTTAAAAAGAGACAGGGAAGTCTTCCAGTACCCCGACTTTTCAAGCTCATCTTTAATTTTATTGAAATACGATTTATCGAATTGGCCGATTATATCGCCGACGAATTTTCCGTAGGAATCCGGTAGAGTATTAAAACATTTTTCAGCTGCATTATTAAAAAACTTAATATCTCCTTCGAATCCTGTTGTAAGGATAGGCTGCGGGATATCTCTTGCGGCCGTTGCATATGCATCGAGTTTACTCAGATCGTCCTTGAGACGGCTGATCTCTTTTTCCAGGGAGGTTACGTTCTCAAAAAACAGGTAGATGAATTTTATCTGCCTGTGTTTTGTCTGGTAAGGAAGAATCCTGCAGTTGTAGGAGTGTCTGTTTCCATTCTTTTTAATCTCAACATTTAATTCTTCGGGGGATCTGTTTTCTATAGATCTGTTTATTAGGGGAAGGAGCTCATTGACTGTTTCTTCCGGAAATACAGCCGATAAGGGTCTGTCATTTACCGGCTGTTCCGATGAAATTAATTGAAAGGAATCCTTTCCCGATAAATATTTTACATGCAGATGTGTATCGAGTATTAAAAAGATATCATAAAAACTGTCGGCAATCTTATTAATCCGGCCTGCAAGCTGGAGGTCATCCTCTTCAGCCAGTTTCAGAGTTTTAATATCTTCAATGATTAAGATGCCGCCGGCGAACTGACCATCGGCAAAAACAGGTGAGGCTTTCACGAAAAGGGATATGAGGCCCTGCAAAGAGGAAGATGTACTTATGATCTCTTTCTCAAAAGAATAACCCTCCTTTAATTCAAGCAGTTCTTCTCTTATGCTCGTTCCTGGAAACAAATCCTGATCAAGGATGTTCAGACCTGTGAGCGAAAAGGAATCGATGTTATAGAGGACTCCATACCGGGAATAATTTTCATTAACAAAATCGATTTCCCAGTCAGCAGAAAATGTTAAAATCCCTACCGGAGCGTTTTCTAGAACTTTAAGTAGATAATCTTCCCTGTTCGTAAATCCTGTATTATCGGATATATTTTGCATTGTTTTTATTTTTCATCAAAGAGCTATGCCTGTAACATCAATTATCATGCTATCCAGGGACGAGCGATGGAATATAGTTTAAGCATTGGTAAGTTGTTCATTTATAATAAGTTAGGTGCGATCTAATTATGTAAAGAAATTCAGCAAAAATTAAGCTTAACTGGACAAATGTATCATTTTGGATTTAATAGATCAATTCATTTCATAAGGGAAATATCAGGATTCGCTAGCCCTTAACTGTTCAAATTGTACTTTTTAGCGGCCTGTATGGATTCGGTCACAGTTGCATGATCTTTAATGCAAATTCCAGCCCCAACAGCCTTTCCCGTGTTGTTCAAAGATAATCAGCAAAAATATCAGTCTGATAATCTTTCTTCCAGGCCCTTCAGTTCCTGTTTCAGCTCAGCCGGCAATCTATCGCCGAACTGCTTATAATAATCTTCCATTTCTTTAGCTTCCTTGCACCATTCATCTTTATCAACCGAAAGAATTCTCTGAAGATTTTTATCTGGGATATTCACACCTGAGAGATCAAGAGACTCCCTGGTTGGAATATATCCAACGGCTGTCTTTCTTGCACCTGCCGTTCCATCGCACCTGCCGAATATCCATTTAATAACCCTGATGTTATCACCAAATCCTGGCCAGAGAAATTTTCCTTCTTCATTTTTCCTGAACCAGTTAACATAAAATATTTTTGGAAGCTTGTCGTCATCGCCTTTTTTGCCTATATCCAGCCAGTGGTTAAAATAATCCCCCATATTGTATCCGCAGAAAGGCAGCATAGCAAATGGATCGTGCCTTAATTTTCCCATTACACCTACAGCAGCTGCTGTCATCTCCGAAGATACTGCCGAGCCCACAAAAGTACCATGCTGCCAGTTGAATGCCTGGTAGACGAGGGGAATAGTTGAGGCTCTCCTTCCTCCGAAAATAATGGCAGAGATGGGAACACCCTTAGGGTTTTCCCAGTCAGGGTCTACAACTGGGCACTGGGATATCGGAGCTGTGAATCTTGAATTAGGATGGGCTGCATTTTCATCCGAGTCGGGAGTCCAATCATGTCCCAGCCAGTTCAAGAGCTTAGCTGGCTTCTGTTTTGTCATTCCTTCCCACCAGACATCTCCGTCGGCAGAAAGAGCTGTATTAGTGAAAATCGAATTCTTTCCTATTGTAAGCATTGCATTGGGATTTGTATCCATTGAAGTCCCCGGTGCTACACCGAAGAATCCGGCTTCGGGATTTATTGCATATAGCCGTCCGTCTTCACCGAATTTCATCCATGCAATATCGTCGCCTATAGTTTCCACTTTCCAGCCGGGCAAGGTTGGAGTAAGCATTGCAAGATTTGTTTTTCCGCATGCGCTTGGAAAAGCCCCGGCTATATATTTTTTTTCACCCTCGGGATTTGTAATACCTACAATCAGCATATGCTCAGCAAGCCACCCCTCTTTGCGTGCCATCGATGAAGCGATGCGTAGTGCAAAACATTTCTTTCCGAGCAGAGCGTTGCCGCCGTAGCCGCTTCCGAAAGACCATATACTTTTTTCTTCGGGGAAGTGGACTATGTACTTCGTATTGTTGCAAGGCCAGGGTACATCTTTAGTGTTATTATTGAGGGGCATACCTACAGAATGAAGACATTTAACAAAACTGCCGTCGCCGAGTATCATAAGAACTTCATCTCCGATGCGCGTCATAATCTTCATATTACAAACTACATATGGTGAATCGGTTAACTGAACACCGATGTGAGAGATCTTTGAGCCAAGGGGACCCATACTGAATGGGATGACGTACATTGTCCTTCCCGCCATACATCCTGAAAATAATTCCTTTAAAGTTTCCTTCATTTTCGCAGGATCCTTCCAATTATTGGTGGGACCAGCATCCGCTTCTTTCTCTGAACAAATGAATGTACGGTCCTCTACTCTCGCTACATCTGAAGGATCGGAATGACAAAAATAACTGTTGGGTCTGAGTTCCTCGTTCAGCCTTGTAAATGTTCCGCTCCCAATGAGTTTCTGAGCCATCTCAATGTACTCCTCTTCAGAACCATTACACCAGTAAATAGATTCGGGCAGACACATTTCTGCTATTTCATTAACCCAATCAGTTAATTTTTTATTCTGAACCATAGTTAACCTTTCAAAATTATTAATTCATGACCAAACAGGAATTCCTTTCCGGGATGCCTGTTTTCCGTAAGTCTTTTTGTAATTTGATCCTATCGAATTTTTAAAGATAATATTTCAGCCTCAGGTAACAAAATTTTTAATCGGGCGATATCGCTAAAAAATACCCTGAATGTAAAAATTTATTAAATTTGCTCCACTATTAATATGAGCAGAAGCAATATGTTCCTTTTCCTGCAGTACATCGGAATTAAAGCGATAAATTTTTTCAGAGAAATGGGGCAGGTATCCCGGCTTCTCTGGGGTATCATAATCAGCTTTCCATCCATTCCGCGCAGCAGGAAGATCATCTTCTACCAGATGGAGCACATTGGTGTTAATTCCCTTCCGCTTGTATTAATTATTGCCGTATTTACGGGTGCTGTAGCCGCATGGCAGGCTGCCTATCAGCTGAAAGGAGTGGCTCCGCTCTCATTTTTAGGTGCCGCTACTAGCAGGGCAATCGTAACAGAACTTGGACCTGTCTTAACAGGAATTGTTATTGCAGGACGTGTAGGAGCGTCTATAGCTGCAGAGCTCGGCACGATGAAAGTAACAGAACAGATTGATGCCCTTGAGACAATGGCAATCAGCCCTGTAAGATACCTTGCGATGCCCCGTTTCCTTGCCGCAGTATTAATGATGCCGCTGCTTGTAACCTTTGCGAATGTAATTGCTGTGCTCGGGGCCTACATAGTTTCAAACTACTTCCTGGGTGTTTCATATGCAGTTTACTTCTCGTCAGTCAAGCGGTTTTTCGAGATTCCCGATTTCGTATCAGGTCTGGTAAAAACTATAGTTTTCGGAGGAGTTACATCACTTCTTGGGTGTCATATCGGCTTTAGAACCGAAGGTGGTGCAGAAGGTGTCGGTTTATCGACTATCCGTTCATTCGTGATGTCCGCAGCACTGATTTTAATATTGGATTATATACTCTGGATGCTCATTTTTTGAAAATAATGAACTGAGCCCGCCATCATACCGGTATAAATAATTTGGGTTTATATTCTTTTTAGGTGCTGTGGTTTTTTGATTTACAGCCAAAAATCTGTTAATCAATTCTCAAATGCCCGGTAGCCCTCCACCGGGCATTTCAGTTTAATTTCTCATAAATTTTATGTATAATTAGTCAAATTAATTTTTATAATTTAGGTGCCTGCCATGGATAAAATAAACTATCAAATTAAAGAAAGAGCTGAGAAAGTTGTTCTACCCGATAACCTGGGATTCGGAGCTATATTTACTGATCATATTTTTGAAATGGACTATAACCCGAAACAAGGCTGGCATAATCCTGTTATTAAACCTCTTGAAGATCTTTCTATTCATCCTGCTACTATGTTTATTCATTACGGTCAGGCTGTATTTGAAGGACTGAAGGCTTATAAAACGGGGAACGGGGATGTTGTTATATTCAGACCCGATGAACATTTTAATAGGCTAAACCGTTCTTCAAAACGAATCTGTATTCCGGAAGTAGATGTTGATTTTATGCTCCATGCTCTGAAAGAACTTATAGCTATCGAACAGAACTGGATACCAGCCAGGAGAGGTGAGTCCCTCTATATCAGACCATTTATTTTCGGCACAGATGAAATATTGGGTGTCCGTCCTTCTATAACATATAAACTGGTTATACTACTTTCACCGGTAGGTGCTTATTACCCGGAGGGATTTAAACCGGTGAAGATACTTGTTCAGGATGATTATGTCAGAGCAGCAAGAAAAGGTTTGGGTGAATGCAAAACTCCTGCTAATTATGCAGCAAGTCTTCTTGCAGCACAACTGGCAAGGCAGCAGGGATTTACGCAGGTATTATGGCTTGATGGCGTTGAACAGAAATATATTGAAGAAGTAGGCACGATGAATATATTTGTAAGGTTTAAGAATGAGATAGCTACTCCAAAATTAACCGGGAGCATCCTTCCGGGAATAACAAGGAAATCGGTTCTTCAGATATTAAACGATTGGGAAATGAAAGTATCAGAAAGACTGATCCTGATGCAGGAAGTCATTGATGAATATAAAAAGGGAAATGTGCTTGGCGTTTTCGGAACAGGGACCGCTGCCGTGATATCGATGGTTGGATTGGTTAAATATAAAGATCTTGAAATGAATTTCACCGATGACGAATTTGCATTAAAACTTTTCAATGAGATTACTTCTATTCAATACGGTGTTAAACCCGACCGCTACAACTGGCTTAGTTACGTGGAAAAAAAACAGGTTGAAGTTTAAACCCCTTTAAATTCCTTTCTCTTTGTTTATAAAGGCTGCCCTGAAAAGCAGCCTTTCTAAAAAAATTAAGTCTTCCTCAGAATAATATTTTTCATAAAAAAATTACCCTGCCTCTTGACAAGTGCACATCTGTGCACTATATTAGCAGTGAACAATTGAGCACTATAATGAAAAATGAATTAACAGAGAGACAGCAGGAGATTTTGACCTTTATTCATCAATTCCGAAATGAAAACGGATACCCTCCCACTTTAAGAGAAATTGGTAAAAAATTCCAAATATCATCCACTTTCGGAGTTAAACGGCACCTTGATGCACTGGTCAAAAAAGGTTATCTGAATGTAGAAAGCAATGCTAGCCGGGGGATTTCAATCCTCAGGGATAACCAGTTTCCTGACCAGGAAAGGGACAATATCTTCCGTAAAGTTCCTATTATTGGCCGTGTCGCTGCCGGTTCACCTATACTTGCAATAGAAAATATTGAGGGAAGCATCGTTATCGATCCTGCCTTTATTAAGAAATCGCAGGACTGTTTTGCGCTGAAGGTTAAAGGTGATAGTATGATGAATGCAGGTATATTCGAAAATGACCTTGTGATCGTTACCCCACGGAATGATGTATCCAATGGCGATATTATCGTTGCTATGCTGGAAGATGAAGTCACAGTTAAGACTTTTGAGAAGAAAAATGAAGTAATAAGACTTCTTCCTCAGAACGATAATTATGCTCCAATAGAAATAGATAAATCACAGGAATTTAAAATAGTAGGCAAAGTAACCGGAGTTGTCCGGTGGTTAAATTAAATTGGAGTAAAAATGAAATCACAATTATTTTCATCAGCTATAATGAACAGAAATCGTATCAAATTTTTGTATCAGCTGGATGAAGTGGTGCTGGATCCGTATTACATAACAATTGAGAAAAACGGCAGGAAAGTTATTTACGGCAGAATGAACAATTCAAATGAAATTAAAAAGTTCGAGTACGACAGGATCGCAAATATCAGAATACTGAAAAGCATGAAGTTTTCACCCATAATACCTTTAATGCCGAGAGCAGTTTAAGGAGGCTAATAAAATGAACGCTCTGAAACGAAAAAACATAGA
>DATFVA010000180.1:0-2005 GCA_035260565.1 Ignavibacteriaceae bacterium
GATTTGCTGATCTGGTCTTGTTCTGTCTCTTTCCTGGTAAACCCCCGGAGGTAAAGTATATTCCGGATTGTCTTCAAGGTTTACGACTGAAATAGACATTACAGAATCATCCGGCGGAATTACTTTTTGCCACTGACTGCCGGTCAGATTAAATTCCGTCAACCTTAAATGAACCACCTTGCTTGCACCTGTCACAATGAATCTAATCGATTCAATATCAGTAAGTGAAGGATCTCCTATTTTCTCAAAAAAATTCTTCAGAGGCACTCGATAGAGGTGCCAGTGTTCATTTGTATTTCCCCCGCCTGCAATGTATGGATTGGTTTCTTTGTTTGTATCAAGCGGAATTTCATAACGGAAGTAACTATTTGCCCGATCCAGATTTCCATTTTTATTAAGATCTTCAGTATCAGGAAATCTTCCGATATCTGTTAAAATTGCATTCCCCTGTGTACCATTGATATTGAAATAGTCCTGCCATTCTTTACTACCGGTTTTAGTAAAACCAAAGTTATCACCACTTGGGTCACTTTTAGTGCTATTATATTTTGCTCTCTCCTGAGCATCCGTTAATCCATCAAGTCCCACATCTTCTCCGTTGTCAATCAAATCATTATAAGGCGGCTTATCCTCTGTATTCAAGGTATCATTCGGAATGACATCTTCACTGATTCTGCCGAGATCAAGATAAAGTCTTGCACTGTCAGAAGTTTCAGCCACCCTGGCCCAGAATTCAACGAATTCAATATTTTCATCGACAAGATTATTAGCTGTAGAAGAAAGCGGTTTCATTATGCCACCCCAATCCCTGGTTGGATCAGACAAATGGGGATAATAATTATAAGTACCAGGGGTATCAGGAATAAAAACATAGTCCATAACAGTCGCCTGTTGATCTTCCTGAGCTACAGATTTATTAGGCCAGATCTGTTTAACATTTACATCCGAAGGAGTAACTGTATACCATATGCTCTTTCCTTTATAATTCATCATTTGTCTATAGGTAAGTCCGGAAAGTCCTGAAAGCGAGTCGGGAGGGCTCAAATCTTTCCAAGCAGTGTAAGAAACACCAACTGGTATTTCTTTTTTAGCACCCTCAAAATCATCGATGTATGCAATACTCTGTCCCTGATCAGAGGCGATAGTACTTTTCTTGGTGTTCGGATCAGGACTCATATAAGCATATTCACCACTTACATTGACAGAGGACATTTCTCTTGTAGAAATAATATTATCAAGTGCTTTTGTTACAAAAGGTAGATCCACACCTGTCTGCGCATCGATACCATAAATCGTGTTACTAAGGGGCTCTTCCCCAATCCGGACTTTATCGCTGAGAGATTGCTGATTTAGATTTAAAAGAGAGAAACCCAATTTAGTTCTGTCCGAAAAGTCGAACACCCCTCTCGCACCTAACAATGTTTTGGAAGCCAATTGAAAAAGATCATTTTTTTCATAAGTAATTTTTAAGTCTGCGCCTGGAACAAGAGCAGCATCGTTTCGGATAGTTACCTGTCCGATGTTATAGTCAACAATATAATCGGTTCCTGGCGTAAGTTGCCTGCCGTTAAGTAATACACGTACTGAATTTTCAACTATATTAAATCCCAATTGATAAACAGATGAGGCTTCACCAGAATATTTACCAGTAAGAAGCCATTTATCTTTAACTTTTTGCTGCTGAGCAAATGTTTTGCTGGTATCATAAATATCCTGGAATCTGAGCGAATCAGCAATTTTGCCGGGAAGATCCCTGCCAAAAGGCTCCAGCACAGGGAAAATAACTTCACCTGTTTCAGGAATTATTGTAAGATTCGGCCTCCAGTCAAAATTATTATCGGGATTGGGTTGACCACTTGCATCCACTAAATCGAGTCCAAAAGCATTTAATAATTTTACTGTGCCTGATGGAGTAGCAAGATCGGTAACCGGCTCCTGACCTTCCTTTTCAAATTCGATATTAAATTCAAATCCTCCTGTTTAATATCCTCCCCCCGAGTGGATA
>DATFVA010000181.1:0-2776 GCA_035260565.1 Ignavibacteriaceae bacterium
TCCGTACACATAACCGGGGATTGCAATGTGATATGGCTTGGGGGTAAATAGAGATACCGTTTCATCTCCATCCCACCAGCTTTTTATCTGGTGTCCATGTTCATTTAACCTTCCGCATCCATAGCAATAACTCAGCTGCTCGGGATAGTAATCCTGTACTGCTTTGACTTCCACTATTTTTCTCCCTTATTATTATATTTTAAGAAAATGATATTGTCATTCAGTAGCCATTTGCGGTCATTCGATTGTACCGGACAATATAATTACTAATACCATCCAAAGCTTATTATTCAGCAAATCAACCGTCCGGCAGACTTCTTCTCTACCATCCCGCGGCGAATAAGATCAATCCCAGGATAAGTCCGAATATAAAATTGAATGCTTTTATTTTAATTGAATCTTTAAGCGAATACGAAAGCAGCGGAAGCATACCGTGTCCGTCCTGTACTACAGAACTTGTAAACAAGATTGAAAATGGTATGAACCCGTTAGCAAAAAGCGAAACGAAAATCAGGTGGGGACCTGATTCAGGTATCAATCCAATAACGGCACTCAGGAATAGCAAAAGCAATTTATATTCTGAAGTAATTTTTTCGATATGGAGGTACTGAAAACAAATCTCCACTACAAACAGTGCTCCGAAGGTCCAGATTGCAATTTTCCAGATATGTTTTTTGATTATATGTTCATAAACATGTTCTGTAAAGAAATGCTTGAGATTTCTTTCTGTATTATGGACGATAAGCTCGGGACAATCACTGGAGGTTACCATCTTAAATTTCTTAACCAAATAATCTGTCACCCTGCCTCCGATAATGCCGGTTATAAAAAGGAGTATAAACAGGATAACTGCAGTACCGGGAAACATCGCCAGCATAACGAATGCCTCATCACCCGAAGAGGCTATCATTGAGCCAGCCAGAGCACCGAAGCTTATGAGTCCATGTATATATAAGGTTACATTCGTGAACCCGCCGAAACATCCGGGGATGGCGCCGATGAATGACGAGACCACGTATTGACGTGATTTACTTTTTCCCTTCAGCAAAGCGGATATCTTCCCTCGCGACCATATATTGACAGCATCTACCGCTATCATCATTAATGCAGTAAATAATGTTATCTGAAGCGTTTCGCCTATAACATTTAAAAGAATAGCATCCATATTCGTTTTCCGGATAAAAATATTCAGGTAAGGTGTAAATATAGGAGATGTTGGGAAGATTTAACTAATTTTCCATTTATCTTTTTCTTTTATCTTCTTCCTTTTATCTTTTTCCTTTTATCTTTTTCCTTTTATCTTCTTCCTTTTATCTTCTTCCTTTTATCTTTTACCTTTTCCTTTATCTTGATTCCAGACACCAGCTCGCCCCGTGATGTCTGAATTCACAGCCGGGGATCAAATACTGACCTATCTTTTCAGAGAATATAATAAACAAATGGAGGTTCTATGAGAAAGATTGGTTTGCTCTACTTATTTCTGATTATTTGCACTCTTCTTCCTGTAACATCGGGTTTTGCCCAGAAAGAATCTGCTTCGAGCAGAAAAGATATCCAGGATAGATTAAACTCGCTGGCTAATGCTATTGTAAATAATGATAACACAACCCTTGATAATTTCTATACTGACGATGCCATCTCCATGCCGAATCACGGAAAGATGTTGAAAGGAAAAGATGAAATCCATAGGAGTAATGCAGAGATGACTAATAACGGAATGAAAATAACTTCCCTTGATATGAAGGTTTCAGATATCCTGGGAAAGGGCGACCTTGTGGATGCACTTGGGACTTATACAATTAGTCTGACCGGTAAGGATGGAAAAAAGATACAGGATTCCGGCAATTTCTTAACGGTGCTCGAAAACCAGAAAGGTGAATGGAAAGTAAAAGCTGAGATATGGAACACCGATAAAAAACCTATGATGCACGATATGAATATGAAATCCGACAATGATGAGGAACAGGAATCCGACACAACCAGATATTGAAACTCCTGCTTTAATCTTAGTTACGGAAAATAGTCTGATAACCTGGTTGTCAGACTATTTTTGTAATGTAACTTGTTATGCCTGGTTTAGAAATTCAGCCGCGTCTGCTCTGACTTATCAGACTTCTTCTTCCCCTCTTTTTGCTGTTTAAGGAAATCACCAAAGTTCTCTTTTGAAATAATATAGATTTTCCCCACTTGCTGAGCTTTAAGGTTTCCAGCTCTGATATGATATAATACCCCTGAATGTGATATTTCAAGAAGTTTTGCTACTTCCTCCACGCTGAAAAACTCTTTCATATATCAGCCTGACAGTTAATGAAAGATTCAAACTCCATTTGACAGGCTAAAAATACCTTAAAGTGAGCATAGATTCAATAAAACGGTGAGAGGTTGAGTATAGGTTAAAGATCAGGGCCAATCGGCAGATAGGGTTAAAGTTTAAGATATCTTTTAATTCTGATAAGGTTTTCTAAAATCCGCAAATCCGGTAATTCCTTAATTAATCCGCTCAATCCGCAATTCGCAAATCCGATAATTCCCTAATTAATCCGCTCAATCCGCAATTCGGTAATCCGATAATTCCTTAATTAATCCGCTCAATTCGCAAATCCGATAATTCCCTAATTCCTCCGCGTAATTCGGTAATTCCCTAAATCCCTGCCAGGTATTCGTGAACAAGTTTAATCGCCATCGCCCCCTCTCCTACTGCAGATGCAACGCGGTTCATTGCTCCGGCTCTTACATCCTCAGCCGAAAATATACCCGGAATGCAGGTTTCAAGCAG
>DATFVA010000182.1:0-9644 GCA_035260565.1 Ignavibacteriaceae bacterium
AAAACTCCCCAGCCGAAAGAGGCAATAACAGCCAGCCAGGCTGCCCCTGTCAATGCCTCATACAAAGAATTAAAAATTCCTTCGAACATATCAGCCTTCTTTATTAATGGGGGACAAGCCCTTTGATTTAAGAAGCTTGTCTATTTCTGCTTCCGGATAAAAACCTTCGTGGCGGAAAAACTCTTTGCCCTCCTTATCAAGGAATACCTGAGTGGGTATCAGTTTTATTCCGTACTGCTGTGCAAACTTTTTCTGTTCCGGTTTCCATACATCATAAAATATAATCTTAACCTGAGTCCCGTATTTCTCTTCAACGGATTTCATTACAGGCTGCATCATTTTGCAGGGAATGCAGTTTACAGAACCAAGCTCTATGAATGTCACCTTCGGGACTACCTGTGGTTTCTTCTGCGCATACAGAGTTATTGACGAGGCAAGAATTAATGTAAAAATTATAAGTTTGATTTTTTTCATTTTAGTTTCCCTTAAGCCAGTTCAGCAGCTGATCGTCCTTTGGTATCACCCCGAAGCTCTTAACCTTTTCATCTATAACCAGTCCCGGTGTCATCATAACAGGGTATTTCATTATCTCGTTTATATCGGTTACCTTTTCAACTTCAGCACTGATGCTGTTCTGCTGAAGCATTTCCCTTACTTTATTTTCAAGAGCAAGGCATTTTTTGCAGCCCGTGCCCAGGATTTTGATATTCATTTTAGTTATCTCCTTTATCATTTTCTGCTAAAAAATTTTTGAGGCGGTCTATCATCTGCTCATCATATTCAATCTTTTTTATCACTTCATTATCGCCGTTAAGTACAAGAACAGAAGGTGCGAAGTAAGCATCGTATTTAATCTGGAGCTCATTATTCCAGTATGAATCAATAACCCAGAAATCAAAGATGCCGCTTTGTTCCTTCCTTAATTTCAGAATATCGATTAACTGTTTTTTGCACATTTCAAGGGTGCAGGGACAGGAAACAGAGGCGCTGAAAAAAATGATTTTAGTCTTCGCTGATGCAAAAAATTTACTCTTAAAGTAATTATAGAAAGTACTGTTTATACGCAGGTAATATTGATTGAGCAGTACAAGTGCAGAGTCATTGGTTATATTTTTAAATTCATCCTGCAGCCCGGATATAAAATGCTTCAGACTATCATAAGACGCATAGTCTGTAAGAAAGGTCTTTTCAAATTCAATTATAGCTCCGCCTGCATAATAGAACGGGTATATGACGCTGGTTTCATTAACAGGTGAAGAAGTATCTGCTGCCACCGCAAGGATGACATCGGAGGCTGTTCTTTCTATAGTAAGAGGTGTCTGTGCAGAAACCAGGATAGAAAAAAAGAAAAGTATTATGCTAAATGTTTTAACAATGAAACCCATATCATTTCTTCCCTAAAAAAGTGAGCCGTAAATTAATCCGCTTATTGTAGCCATTACTACTACAAGGCTGACGTACACCACTGTTTTCTGCGTCCCTATAACGCTCCTGATAACGAGCATATTCGGAAGCGACAAAGCTGGTCCTGCGAGCAGCAATGCAAGGGCAGGACCTTTACCCATCCCGCTGTGTATCAGTCCCTGCAGGATCGGTATCTCCGTCAACGTTGCGAAGTACATAAACGCACCTGTTATTGATGCGAAGAAATTCGAGAAAATTGAATTACCGCCAACGAGCGCTGATATCCATTCGTTAGGAATTATTCCGCCATTCCCGCTATTGGAGCCGAGTAAGAAACCTGCAATCAGCACACCAGCACCAAGCAGCGGCATAATCTGTTTTGTGAATCCCCACGTTTCACCCAGCCACTGGTTAGGTTCATCTTTTGAAAATGTTAGAGCGATTGTTGAAGCTGCTACCGCCACGACAAAAGGAATAACCGGATTATTATAAAAGATAATAGCGGCTATGATAACAGCGAAGGAACCTCCCAGTACGAATACTTTCTTTACTTTTATTATATAAGCCATCGAAAGGGCAAACCCGATTCCGAAGAATGAAGTTATAAACCATTTATTTGCAAATATTGCGAACCAGAAACCATCTGTTGTGTCAGGTTTTCCCCAGTTGACAAATACAAGGATGAATACAAGAATGAAGAAATGAAATGCAGTCTGCCAGAAAGGACGTGATTCTTCAACTTCAGGCATAGCAAGCTGGTTCTCCGCTTTTTCCTTTTCCTCATCCCTGTAAATAAATGCCATGATAAGCCCTATTATGATACTAAAAGAAACAGCCCCGATTACCCGTGCTATTCCCAGTTCAATTCCAAGAACCCGGGCGGTTAATATAATGGCAAGGATATTTATTGCGGGACCGGAATAAAGGAATGCAATCCCGGGCCCCAGTCCGGCTCCTCTTTTATGAATAGAGGAGAAGAGGGGAAGAATTGTACAGGAGCAGACAGCGAGTATCGTTCCTGATACCGAAGCTACCAGGTAGGCTTTCCATTTTACCGCCCCTGCACCGAAATATTTTATTACGGATGCCTGGCTGATAAAAACGGCGATTACACCGGCAATAAAAAAAGCAGGAATAAGACACAGAAGAACGTGTTCACGGGCGTACCATTTAGCAAGGGCAAATGCCTCGATGACCGATTTGTTAAAAGATTCATTTCCTACAGGCATGTAGTATGCAAACAGAAAAAACCCGGCGATCCATAAAAACGGTTTGTATTGTTCTCTCCAGCTCATAAGTATATCACCGGCGGGTTAATTCGATTGATGTTTCTTCAGAATATCCTGTATCTGTTCAACAGCAGGAACTTTCCCCTGCATTTCAATTTTGCCGTCTACTATTAGTCCCGGCGTAAGCATTATACCGAAGGAGGTAATCTGCTTCATATCCGTTACTTTTTCTATTTCAGCCTGTATATTTAAGTTTTTGACGGCTTCTTTTGTTCTTTTTTCCAGTGTCTGGCAGTTCATACAGCCCGGACCAAGTACTTTTATGTTCATTTCTGTATCTCCTCTGATTTTTATGATTTCCCCAGTGTTTTAATTCTTTGCTGAGCTTCTTTTCGTGCAACACTTCCTGCAGTATTGATGATGTCGATTATTCTTTCATCGATTATTCTGTAATTTACACGAAGACCTTCTTTCCACGATATAACGATCCCCTCCTGCACAAGTATTTTCATATGTCTCGAAAGATTGGACTGTTCGAGGTCAAGTGCCGGAGCAATCTCACAGTTGCATTTCACACCGTTTTTAAGAAATTCAAGAATACGGATCCTGTTGGGATGTGCTAACGCACTTAAAATATTTGCTTTAAGTTCTTCCTGTGTCTTCTGCATATTCATCTCCGCCGTATAAGTAGTTGACTATATGATTAACTACTCATATTCTATGCCGAAGGATTTCTGCAGTAAAGGATCGGATTTCCATCGAAAACAATGATCTTTTCTTAATAAATAGAACCGTTCCATAAATTTATTTTTAGAAATGAAAATCCAGGTGAGTATAAATTCAACAGAGAAAATGTAAGCAGCCCGTCCCGCCCGAATGACTATCAATGCGGGAAGACCACTAAATTAAAGTATCGTTTTCTAGTAAAATTATTGAGCCCTTTTAATTAATAAAAGGGTTGCAGAAAATGACTTTCAGAAATGAAAGTGCCGGTGAGTACAAATCCAATAGGGAGAATGTAGAGCAGCCCGTCCCGCTTCTAAGCGGGAAAACATTGTTTAGCCCAAATATCTCAGCTTTTATATGGGAATGATGCTGTAAAATGACAATCGAATACCCACAGAATGACAAGGAAATGACTATTGAGTGACAAAAGAATGTTGAGTCCGGTTCCTCCGGACGAAATCCGGCTCTGCCGGAACAACCGAATGACCAAATTATATTAACTTAATGATCAGCATATCGACCCCATTCGCCCAAATATCCTACCCCGTCTCCCGTCACCTTAACAATTAATACCTGTTGGTTCTGTTTCCGAAGCTGCCGAATGAAGTACGGCTTCTGCCGGCAGAAGTCTTGTTATCTTTGGAGCGTGCTTCATTGACGGTAATAGATTTACCTTTAATGTCTTTTTTATCCAGCTGTTTGATAGCTTCTTCGGGTTTTCCCGTCATCTCAACAAAGGCGAAGCCTTTTGAAACACCGGTATACGGATCTTTCATAATTTTGATCCTTGATATGTTTCCGTAAACGGAAAACAATTTTGTCAGATCTTCTTCATTAACCTGTGAAGAAAGGTTTCCTACGTAAATGTTCATATTTATCCTGTTGTTTGTTTTTCCGTAATACTAAAATGGACTACCCAAGATCAGCAGCGGAAAGAAATTATAATTATTAAAAATTCAGAAATAGATTAAAAAGGGGCTTACAATCGAAGTAGTGAAGCTTTTTTTTGTTCCTTTTAACTCTTTCTTATTAACTATTATCGGAAACTAAAGTTCCATTATTTACTAAAATAAAATATCTACAATTATTCAATTATCCAAAGACCCCGGACATTGCAGCATACTGCATCACCTGCCGAACATTCGAAAAAACTAAATGAGAAAAAGACCCTATCCGGGAAATCTTCAACTGTAAACGCCGGGAATTATTTCTTTCTCAATCATATTTGAAATCAGCTCTTCCAGTTTTTCTTCAAGACGGGCTAAATCGTACTCCGGTTTGACTTTAATGTCGAATAGTTTTCCAGCAGCCTCCGAGAAGAGCCGTTTATAATATTCAATTCCGTCTGTGATATTACCGATGAAGGTGGTGAAATATTTAACCTGGTTTTTTGAAAGAGGGAGTTCAACACCGGCTGCTTTTTCCTCAAGGTAAGTCAGGTAGAGCCTGAGTTCTTTCATAAACATGTTCGGACGGTCATTCCTTATTATAAGATTTATTCTTCCGTAAATATGATTTACCATTTCGCTTAATTTCGCTATGGTTGAAAAATATGCCAGGTTGGGACCAGGACATACTGAAGTTCCTACGCCATCAACTTTTTCTGCTGTATTATTCATCTCCAGGACGGGCATAGCCAGTCCCAGGCATAAACACGTTTTTTCTATTATCTTATTATACTCCCTGCTTTTTACTGCGTCGCTGAGCGAAGAACTGTTTAGCTGCGCTATTTTCTGCGTCTGATATTTTATCGAAGCTGTACAGATCGGTCTATCGCTGAATTCCATATCCGAGATTAAAAGCTTTTTGGGACAGGCGCTTCCCGGTTTTCCCCTGGCTGCTTTCTCTTCCTTCTCAACATCCTTGGTATTGCCGCGCAGACAGTTGAATGGAACTCCGAGGGGAGAAGTATTGCTCAGGTACAGATCATCTTCTTCAGCACGGCTGAGAAGAGCCAGCGTTTTCTCATCTACATTCGTAACTTCAGGAACAAGCAGGAAGGGGGTTCCCCAGCCTACAGAATCCACCTGGTAGTAATCAAGAAGAAAATTATTTTCTTCAGCTGTGCCTACACCGCCCTGTGCTGTGATCCTAAGCTGCGGAGGTGTCTTGCTGAAAGGAATATTTTTACGTGTTAATGCTTCAGAGAGTACTGTGTAAAGTTCAGTGATTAAAAATATGCGGTTGTTTTTAAATTCCTCAAGTATCGGTCCCATTAAATAACCATCGGTAGCAAACGCATGTCCTCCGCAGTTTAGGCCCGACTCGATCCTGAATTCTGATACCCAAAGTCCTTTCTTTGCAAGGAACTTTCCCTGAATAAGAGCAGAACGGAAGTCGCTTACTTTCAGTATAATTTTTTTTGTCAATTCACCATTTATGCCGGGAAAGAAATCCGGGAATTTTTCAAAGTAGCTGTAGAGCCTGGGGTTCATACCGGCAGATAGTACGACCGACGAACTCAGACTGCTTTCAGCAAACCCGCGAAGCGAAGCATGTGCGTCATTAAATTCAAGCGGAAGCTGACCTGATTCATCAAAATTAGCCTTATCCACTTTAGTCATAATATTTACATCTATACTGCCACAGTGCATGAGGCTGTCAAGTTTAACCTTAAAATCAGCTGCATTAAGTATACCTGCTTTAAATTCCTGCAGCTGCTGCTTTAATTCTGAACCATCCGGGAGAAGAAAATAGAATTTTTCAAGCTCAGGACCCTTATTAAGTATTTCGGTTTTCAATGAAATGAAATTCTTCATCACCAGATCATTAATAAGGTTAAGGTAGAGAGTAATCCTTAAGGCCCTGAAGTCGGGTTCTTTTATTGATACAGGGACATAAGGGATGTTATTCAAGCGGGAATGTATTCCCCTCATCTTTTCGATGAGGTCATCATCTACAATTGAGATGACTGAATCTATTCCATAATGCGCAACTTTTAAAGGAGCATCGACAGTGAACGCGAGTCCCATTACCGGGATATGGAAATTATGAGTATTTTTTATCATAGTATCTCTTACAAAGAGGAATATTGGTCAGGACTAAACTACCTGCTGTTTACCATTTTCCTGAGCGGCCATTGCTGCCGGAAGCACCATTCTTCGGACGTGCTTCATTAACGACTATGCTTTTACCCTTTAAGTCTTTTGAATTCAGCTCTTTAAGAGCAGTTTCAGGATCGCCTGTCATCTCGATGAATCCGAATCCTTTTGAAACGCCTGTATACATGTCCTTTATAACTTTAGCACTTGTAATACTACCGTATAGTGAGAATAAATTCCTTAAATCTTCTTCAGTAACTGAAGTTGAAAGGTTTCCTACATAAATGTTCATACATTTTTCCTTATGGTTAGTCTGTTTCTATCTTACAGAAATAAAATTGATCATACTGAATAGACGGAAAGCTGTTATTAAATTGGATAAAAAATCGAAGAAATATATTAAAAAGGGAAACTATTTATTAAAAAGGGGTACTCTTAAGGTTAGTTCAGCTTTTTTATTTTTCTTTTAACTTCTCTTAAATAGTTGTTAACTATAAGTTCCATTATTACCAAGACAAAATACCCACAATAAATTATTATTCCAAGAGAAAAATAGACGTACAGGCATTTCATCACTAATTGCAAACCTGTCCGGAATAACCACTCCGTTTCATAGTAGGGACGAAATGTAATATTTCACCCGCGTATCCCTCTTTAACCAGGCTCAGGACGGGGGCTGCACCGCTTTTTTACAGGTCTGATAGTTCAATCCCGTCAGTCTGAACCTTTTCTCCCGGGTTATTAAGCCCAATCCAGCCGGCAGGGGCGAACAGCCTCAAAAATTACACGAAATTTCCCCCGTCAATTTTTTAATTATTAAGGAGAAAAAATGAAAACTTTACTTATAGCAATTTTTGCTGGATTTGCTTTTGCTCATATCTCAGCACAGGACATCTCTTCCTCTGAAAAGAGCCAGGGTTATCAAAACACGTTCTATAGTTCGCTTATCGGCAAGGCAGCAGCGTTAAACGGCAGTTGGGGATTATTCGGAGGAATGAGAGCCGGGTACAATATCGATAAAAACTGGAGTCTTGGATTAGTTGGCAACGGTCTTATTCCTGATAAAATTGAGCGTTCATACATAAACCGGAACGGCAGGGATGAACTTCATTTCGGTTACGGCGGAGCAGAGGCTATATATAAATATGATCTGTCGGATAACTTCTATTTGACAGGCGTAATGATGATAGGTGCGGGGCGTGCAGATTATGAAATCGCAGGCGGCTATGATTATTTCTTTATGATGGAACCCGGCGCTTCAGTTAACTATAAAATCACGGATTGGTTCGGGGTTGGTTATTCCCTCGACTACCGGCTTGCATCAGGAGTGAAGTATGCCGATTTCTCGAATGCAAGTTTCAGCGGCTGGTCAATGGATCTCAATTTCAACTTCGGGTTTTAATTGCCGGGAAAGACAAACCGCACAATTCACTCTGACGGAGACTATAATTTTCAGTTAAAACTATAACTCCGTCAGATCATTTAATTAAGGCGACAAATAATGAGAGAGAAGACAGCTATTATCATAAGTGCAGCCACAGTGATCGGTCTGCTCATTTTACTCTTTCTTCTTGCAGAATAATCCCGAAGGCTGCAGAGTTTATACAATCTGTTTCCGGTAAAGAGAGGGGGTAGTGCCTGTGTGCTTTTTGAATACTGTATTGAATGAGGATTTCGAATTGAAACCCGAATCAAAGGCTACCGCAAGCAGATTATATTTCTGCGATTCTTTATCAGCCAGTCTCCGTTTTACCTCTTCAACCCTGTAATGATTAACGAAATCATAAAAATTCTGATTAAGCCCTGTATTTAAAACCTCCGACAGATTATGAGTAGAAATTGATAATTTCTCTGCCAGGTCGCGCAGATTTAACTCACTGTTCAAATAAGGTTTATCTGTTTCCATAATATGCAGTAAAATATCCAGGTGATTCCGGACCTCCTTTTCGGTGAGACCCGATTTTTGATAGCTGGCCTCTTCCGCATCTTCCGGCTGTGCCGGTGAAATTACTGCCGCATAAGCCGGCACCGGCTGACCGAACACCTGCGGCTGGTGCAGGCTGAAGTAACCGATTGAGTAAATCAAAATTGAGGCTGCCAGGTATATCAGGAAGTCCATCTGAATTTCTTTTGCAGAAAATGCATTTATTATAAAGCTCAGAACAACCACACCCCACACGGAACTTAGTCCTATAACCAGATGTCTCAGCCAGTTAAGGTTTATTCGTTCAATATTCGAATATGAGTTTCTGATTGAAATATTATAATTACTTACCACCTTTATAGTCAGGAACACGTAAATCATACCGTGGACAGGTTTCAGATAGCCGATCATTTTTATTCCCGGCAGAAGATTTTCAGCCTTAGAATCAACCAGCATCAATTTAAACCCACTGCTCTTCAGATAAACAAATACAATTCCGTATATCACCACAAGAAGGAAAGGCACAAAATGCAGGAAATATTTCGCATTAAAAGTCTTATTGTCGGTGCTGATCAGCTTAGCATAAAGGTAGAAAATAGGTCCGTACAGGAAAGGAAACGCATACGTGATCCCCATAAAATGAGGGAAATCCCTGTAATAGCCGAACATTATATAAGCAGCATTAAACACATCTGCAGAAAGGGCAAGCATGGCAACGGCGAGGATAAAATTAGCAGTATGATTCTCTTTTTTTGTAAACAATATAATTGACAGCAGGGTACCCTGAATCGCCCCAAGCAGCAATATATATTCCACTACTCTTATGATATTCCTTAAAAAGTTGTTGAAAGTTTAATAAACACAACTAACTATTTTTATCAATAATAAACAATAGGGATTTTGAATAGCCCGGGATGCAGAATTTATCAGAATTTGAAAAGAATCGGGACTTCAGTGTGCAGATTGAATGGTTACAGAAGGCAAATCAGGACGACTTAAATCAAGGGATTGATGAATTATTTGACATCGCCCCGTGCAATAGTTATATTTGGTGCTCTAAAAATTTATATCGCGGGGTGGAGTCCCGACCAAAGTCGGGAGCAGCTCGTCGGGTTCATAACCCGGCAAAAAATGAAATTTTTATATATCGCGGGGTGGAGCAATTGGTAGCTCGTCGGGCTCATAACCCGAAGGTTGTAGGTTCAAGTCCTGCCCCCGCTACAAGCTCTGCAGAAGCCGAAAATTTAACGTTTTCGGCTTTTTTTATGCTTAAGTGTTGGATGTGAATAGCTGTCGCATTGAGCGGTTTCCTTTGTGTAA
>DATFVA010000183.1:0-7776 GCA_035260565.1 Ignavibacteriaceae bacterium
GAAACCTGTTACAAGTGTACCGTTTTTATGCCATGCATATATATTTCCCTGTGAAGTTCCAAGTAAGCTTGTAACGACAATTTCACCCTCACCGTCACCGTCAATGTCGCCGAATGCCGGAGCGCTCTGTGTAGGCTGGGCTAGTGTTTTCGGCCAGCCTGTTACAGGGGTGCCGTCCATATTGAATGCCTGAACGGTGTAGGTTATACAGTAGACGAATTCGAGTTCGGGATCATTATCCATATTACAGAATATACCGCCTTCAAGGGAAGCACCGGCAATCTGAATAGGGAATCCATTGAACAGGGGGAATGAATCTACTTCTGCAGGATTGTTCACACCGGCCGGAGGTATATAGTTTATTCGTCCCATAACATCCGGAATTACCGGTAAGCTTTTAAATAACTGCTTTACTTCCTGTTGATTAGTTGAAATTCTTGCTTGTTGGGAAAAAGCAGCGGAAGAAAGAACGATAAGAATGACCGAAAGGGTAAAGATTTTTTTTACCATAATGTCCCTCTCTTTTTTTAGATTAGCAGAAAATGTAATTTACATTCTGAACTTAGAATAAAATGAACAATAAATCAAAAAAGAAAATAAATATGTGAGATTATGAGAGTTGGATTAATACAATACGACCCGGAGTGGGAAAATAAGAAAATGAACAGCGATAAAATCAGCTGGCTGCTGTCGCACAACTATGAGAAACAAGAACTGCTTGTTTTTCCTGAAATGACTCTGACCGGTTTCACCATGAAGGCTGCTGAATATGCCGAAGAACTTAATGGAGAAAGTTTTTCCTTTTTCTCTGAACTTGCCAAGAAATACACAGCACATATACTTGCCGGCATAATAGAGAAGAGCGAAAAGAAATATTATAATTCACTTGTGCATATCAATCCCGAGGGTAAACTTTTAAAAACGTACAGGAAGATACATCCTTTTTCATTTTCAGCCGAGGATAAGAATTACGCTAAGGGTGAAGAGACGGTACTTACAAAAATTAATGATCTCAATACCGGTTTATCTATCTGTTATGACCTGAGGTTCCCCGAACTTTACCGTCAGTATGCAAAGAAAAAGGCTGATATGATTGTGGTAATTGCAAACTGGCCGGATACGAGAATTGAACACTGGAGGACTCTTTTACGGGCAAGAGCGATAGAAAACCAGTGCTACGTACTGGGTGTTAACAGGGTAGGGAACGATCCTGAACTCAAGTACATCGGGTACAGTGCTGTGGTGGATCCCATGGGAAATGAAATTATATCCGTGTCTCCTGAAGAAAAAATAGTAACTGCGGAAGTGTTCAAAGATAAAGCAGATGAGATAAAGGCCGGTCTTCCTTTTTTAAATGATATCAGGCTGATCTGATATGCATAAGTTCAAAAAGACAATAAACTTTTATGATTGTGACCCTGCGGGGATATTATTCTTCGGAAGGATTTTTGAAATTTGTCACTCTGCGTATGAGGATATGATAAATTCATTTAACCTTGGTTCGAATTACTGGGACAACACGGAATATGCAGTGCCTATAACTCATACCAGTGCAGAATATCTGTACCCGCTGAGACCAGGTGATCAGATTACCGTGGAGGTCACTGTAAGCCAGCTTAAAGAGAGTTCGTTTGAGCTGAGTTATGTGTGTAGAAATACGACTGGAAAAATAACAAACGAGGTTAAATCGGTTCATGTTTTTATAAGCAGGATAGACTGGAAGAAAATTCCGGTTAATGCTGAAGTCAGATCACATCTTTCGAAACATGCTAACTGAGTAGTATTTCAATTTCCTCTTTAACTTTTTCCCTCATTATTTTTCCAAGAGATGTTCTTGGAAGCTTCTCAACGGGGAAAAAACGTTTCGGGACTTTAAAACCTGCAGTCTTTCCCCTCATAAATTCGATAATCGTATCGACTGATATCTTACGATTCATTACAAGAGCCGCAGCAACTACCTGTCCCCATTCTTTATCAGGCAGTGCAAACACACAACTCTCCTTTATTCCAGGTATTGCATTCAAAAAAAGTTCAACTTCTATGGGATTAACATTTTCCCCGCCCGTAATAATAAGGTCTGTCCGCCTTGCCTGTATAAACAAGTCTCCATCTTTATCTATGTACCCTATATCCCCGGTGTGATATTTTCCATTGATGAGTTTTTTGGAAGCGGCATACTGATCTTTATAATAACCATGAAACAGGGAATTTCCCTCAATAAGTACTTCGCCCGATAATCCGTACTGGGAAAGTTTCAATACATCATTCTCTATGAAAATTTTATTTTCTCCCAGTGGTTTTCCCACTGATAACGGTTTACGGCTGACATTAGAGGGACTATTGGCTGTAACTAATGCTGATGTCTCAGTAGATCCGTAAACATTAGAAATTTTACATCCGATAGAAACAGCTTCTTTTATTAATTCTTCATTTGCAAAACCTCCGCCCAGGAGAAGATTTTTTAACTCTTTCCCCGGTTTCCAGTCGGTTTCAAGGAGTCTTTTCAATTGCGTGGAGACAAGAGATACAAGTGTAGGTTTTTGATTATCGAGCGAATCCCTTAAATCTGTATGTTTTAACGATTCGGGAATTATAAGCGAAGAACCAAACCTGAATGTCCGGGTTATAATTGACAGCCCGCCGATATGATAAAAAGGCAGACTGGCAAGCCATTTATCAGCCTGCGATTGGGACAGAAGGTCCTGACTGTTGTCAGCACTATTCAGAAAATCATTTAACGAGTGCATCGCTCCTTTAGGCTTGCCGGATACACCCGAAGTAAATATAATAACTGAAATACAGTCGGGGTTAATTTCACTAAATTCAAAAGGGCCGGACTCAGGCAGGGATTTAATGAAGGCTTCACATGGTATAGCCACAGAAAGATTACGCTTTTCTTTTTCATTGTAGAAAAGAAATTCTGCATCGGAAAAATTTATGATATCTGTTAGTTCAGTATCGGATAATTTTATATTTAGGGGAACTGCACAGGCATTCAGACTCCATAAGGCAAGAAGATAAACTACATATTCAGGGTTGTTCCTGCTGAGTATTGCAGCTTTGGTATTTTCTTTAATCCCGATGGAAGCCAGGTAAGAGGCTGTAAGCAGGACTTTCTTTTCAACCTCGTTATAAGGAATTATATTTTGATGAGTGATTATTGCAGGATGATTATCAATGGCATAGAAATCATCATGAATGATTACTTTAAGTATATTCATTGTTATCCAATGTTTATAGCACCGCTGTTCACAGGAAACGGATCGTTTACTATTGTATTTTTGAAGTAATCTGCAACAGCAAGACCATGTGCAGTCTGATTTTTTAAGATACCTGCTGCAAATACGGCTGCAGACCTTCCTATTGAAGTTTCAAAGGAAGAGGTTATAACTACCTTTAAGTTCTTTTTTTCCGCTTCATCTATTATTTTTATAGTGGCAGCAAGCCCTCCCAGCATCATCGGTTTCAATATTAAAACAGATGCAAGGTCGTGCCTGATGATATTAACAGCATCATCATAACTCCTGACCGATTCATCAGCGGCAAGCGGTATGGAAGTTTCCCTGCAGATCCCGGGAAAATCATTTATTGAGGCAACCGGCTGTTCAAAATATTCAATATCAAATTGTTCAAAGCGCCTGAGATTATTGATTGCACTTTGAGTATCCCATTTACCGTTTGCATCCAGACGAAGCTTAAGATTATGTCCGGCTTCATCCCGGATATTCTTAATTGTCTCAAAGTCCTCCTCAAAATCCTCTCTGCCCGTTTTTATCTTAATCGTTCTGAAGCCCTTTGCTTTAAGTTCCCTTGTTCTTTCGACAGCCTCATCCGGATTTACCAGGCCAATAATACCATTGACAACGATGTTCCTGGCAACGGGTTTATTAAACAATTCACTGAGAGTAGTTTTTCGTCCGACACAGATCAGATTAAGCATCGCCTGTTCCAATCCGCTCCGTAATGCGGGAAGATAACTGAACTCAGAAAGACTTTCCTCAACAGACGGGAGCAGATTATTCAGATCAAATTTCAGTCTGAGATTAATATTTTTAAGGGCTGCTGCGTCATCTTCATAACTCTCCGACCCGAATTCAGGCAGGGGGGCAGCTTCACCGATACCTACAGTACCGCTGAGATCCTTTAGCGAGATAATGAACCCTTTTCTCTCCTCAATTTTTCCTTTAGAAGTAAAAAAAGGCATTGCAAGTTTAAGGTTGTATGGTGAATATGTGAGCTCGAGATTTGTCACAGAGCGAGTCCCGCAGAAAACAATATTCCGAATAAAGCAGAAAGTTTTGCTGTAAGTTCGAGTGTTTTATTAAGGTCTGTTCCTTCAAGAGTGGTTATCATTTTTATTGCTTTTGCTGCAAACGGGATAGTAAAATACGGAAGAAAAATCCATGCAGTATAGTTAAAGAATAAGAACAAAATAAGCGGGGTTAAAAAAGATATTACAATAAGGAATATAAACTGGTAGCGGGTAAATGTTCTTCCCATTTTTACGGCAAGGGTATTCTTATTTGCCGCACGATCTTCTTCGATATCGCGGTAATTGTTAACGACAAGAATATTAGTAACAAGAGAACCCACAGGCACTGAGGCTACAAGGGATACGAAGTTTATATAGTGCGAATGCAGGTAATGAGTAAATACTGTTCCTACAACCCCGAAGAATCCGAATACAAAAATATCGCCAAGACCGTTGTAGGCAAGAGGGAATGGTCCCGCAGTATAGGCAATACCTGCAATTATAGAAAATACTCCTACAATAAGGATTATCCATCCGCCGACATAAACGAGATAAAGTCCAAGCAGAAATGAAACCAGAAAAATTACAACAATTGCAATCCTCATTTCATTTACAGCTATCAGACCGCTGGCAAGCACTCTCCTGGGGCCTTTTCGTTTTTCACTATCAGCACCTTTTGTGTAGTCGTAAAGATCATTTGTATAGTTAGTCCCTATCTGGATCAGGATAGAGCAGATAAGAGCAACGAGTGAGTAAAGTGGTACAAAGATACCCTCGCTTATAGCAACTCCTGATCCTACGAATACAGGAACGATTGCAGCAAAAAGGGTCTTTGGTCTGCTGGCTATTATCCAGCTTTCAAGTTTTGTAGGTATTTCTGATTCTTTTTCCATTCGTCTATCTATTAAGGCAGTTTCGGAAATTTATTAAATTCAGGTTTTCTTTTTTCAAGATAAGCTTTTTTACCTTCCTGGGCTTCCTCGCTCATATAATATAGCAGAGTTGCGTTGCCGGCAAGTTCCTGTATTCCCGCTTGTCCGTCAAGCTCTGCATTAAAGGCTGATTTAAGCAGACGGATGGCAAGAGGACTTTTTTCTAATATCTTCATTGCCCATTGAACGCCGGTATTTTCAAGTTCTTCAACTGGGACAACTTTATTTACCAGTCCCATCTGAAATGCCTCAGCAGCATTATACTGATCGCAAAGGTACCATATTTCCCGGGCTTTTTTCTGTCCCACTATCCTTGCAAGGTAACTCGAACCAAATCCTCCGTCGAAACTTCCGACCTTAGGGCCTGTCTGACCAAAAATTGCATTATCAGCCGCAATGGTAAGATCGCATACAACGTGCAGAACGTGTCCTCCTCCAATAGCATAGCCTGCTACAAGAGCTATAACAGGTTTCGGCATACTTCTGATGAGTTTCTGAAGATCGAGCACATTCAATCTTGGAACACCGTCCTTACCGACATATCCCTGGTCACCGCGAATCCTCTGGTCGCCTCCCGAACAAAAAGCATATTTGCCGTCCTCAGCCGGTCCGTACCCTGTTAATAAGACAACCCCGATCTCCTGGTCTTCACGGGCATCTGCAAAAGCATTATACATTTCTATTACAGTTTCCGGGCGGAAAGCATTCCTTACCTCCGGACGGTTGATGGTTATCTTAGCGATACCATCCATTTTTTCATAAATAATATCCTGGTATTCACCGGTTCTTTTCCAGTTAAAAGTCATCCTTTACCTCGAATTTTTAGAAGTATCTGTTAAAAATATTGAAAAGTTAGAATAAATATAGCATGAGGAAGTTATTTAGTATAGGGGAGGGAGCACAGAGAAGTTTGCAGATTAAGAAATTGATTCGGGAATTACATTGTATAATAGAGTACTGAAATGGGATAATGTTTGAATTGCCGAATTGTTCATATGTGTCCAAAACGAATAATTCGATTGAATAATTCCTTGTCGATATTCAGTTATATTAACTCCTGCTGAAATTAACATACACGCAGCCGGGTAATACTGAACCTCTTAGAACCGGGGAACACTTCCTTGTGCACTATATTTTAATGAAGGCTTTCAGGAAGCCGTTAACTGCCGCAGTGAATTTTGCCGGCTCTTCGAGGTGAACGGTATGACCAGCATTTTTAATTATTATATGCTTTGCGGCAGGAAACTTGTTAACGATGGTATTATTTAATGAGGTAAATTTGGTGTCGAGCTCACCGGTGATTAACAGTGCTTTCGCATTTATATTTTTCAGCCGGGGGTAGAGGGGGGGCATTTTACCGGTGCTGAAGCTGAGTAAAGAATTCGCTAACCCTATTGGATTATTCTGCATTTTCCTTTTTTTAATTTCTTCTCTTTTTTCTTCGGAAAAGCGGAGCTGGGTGGCAAAAATATCTTTCTGCATCCACATTTCAATGAAATTTTCTACCGGGTGAGATGATATAAATCGCGCTAAGTCCTCATCTGCTTTAATCCTTTTTTCTCTCTGTCTTTTATCTTTAATGCCTGGTGATGCGCTTTCAAGGATCAAACCAAGAATCCTTTCCGGGTAAGTAAAAGCATAGCACAATGCAAGTCTTCCTCCCATCGAATAACCGGTTAAAATTATTTTTCCCTCTGTAAAGTGTGAAATTAACTTATTAAGCTGCTCGACCTGAAGTTCCCAGGAAAATAATGAAGGGTCATTCGGAAAATCGCTTTTACCATGACCGAGCAAGTCGATTGTGAATTTGTTGAACCTGTTATCTATTTCCGGCAGGACGATGGCCCAGTCCTCTGAACTGCCGGTAAAACCGTGAAGAAAAAATATACCGGGTGCTGATTTATTAATTTTCTCAGGCTGGTTAACATTCAGAAAAACATTGGAATACTTTACTTTCATTCAATCCCTTCCGGCAGGCTCCCTGCTTTTCTGAAATACTCATTTCTCATTTTGATGGAGGCCTTCATATCTGTTTTAATTTCGAGCACTGTAAGTTTTTCCCCTTTAAAAGCAGCCGCCATCGGTTTCTTCAATTCTTCGCGGTTTCGGATAATATTGTAATCGGCACCAAAACTTTTAACTATTGAAGCAAAATTAAGGTTGTGAGGATTAATGAAATAATCTTTGAATTTTTTTCCATATGATGAAACCGGAAGCATTCCGAATATCGCTCCGCCGTTGTTATTGATGAGTATTACGACGAGGGGTATTTTGTATTTTACCGCAGTTAAAAGGGAAGTAATGTCATAATAAAATGCCATATCTCCGGTTATAAGTGCAGCAGGCTTATTTAGTGCTTTTTGAATACCGAGAGAAGTTGACAATATCCCGTCGATCCCGCTGGCACCCCGGTTGGAGTGAACTATTATTCTTTTTTCAGTCTGCTGTGAAAAGTAATCGAGATCTCTTACGGACATGCTATTGGAGATCATCAGGTGTGAGTTATCAGGTAAATTATTCAGAACTTCAGGAATAATTGCACACTCGTTTGAGAAGGACAATTTCCCTGTGAGTTCGACTTTGAACTTTCCT
>DATFVA010000184.1:0-5697 GCA_035260565.1 Ignavibacteriaceae bacterium
ATTTAAGAATAAAATTTTCCTTGCTGAAGCTAACCAGTGGCCCGAGGATGCGGTTGCGTATTTTGGCAGCGGGGATGAATGTCATATGGCTTTCCATTTTCCATTAATGCCCCGGATGTATATGGCTGTCCAGATGGAGACAAGATACCCTATAATTGATATCCTTGAGCAGACACCTGAAATTCCCCGGAACTGCCAGTGGGCAATGTTCCTGCGTAATCATGATGAGCTCACTCTCGAAATGGTAACTGATGAAGAACGTGATTATATGTACCGGTATTATGCAAAAGATAAACATGCACGGCTTAACCTTGGCATTAGAAGAAGATTGGCCCCGCTCGTGGAAAATAACAGACGTAAGATTAATCTTCTCAATATCCTTTTATTCTCATTTCCCGGAACGCCAATCATTTATTACGGTGATGAGATCGGAATGGGGGACAATTATTATCTTGGCGACAGGAATGGTGTAAGAACGCCTATGCAATGGAGCCCCGACCGGAATGCCGGCTTCTCACGCGTAAATCCGCAGCAGCTTTTACTCCCTGTGATTATTGACCCCGAATATCATTTTGAAAGTGTAAATGTCGAAGTACAGGAGAGAACTCCTTCGTCTCTCCTTACATGGATGAAGCGTGCAATTGCAGTAAGAAAAAAATACCGCGCATTCGGCAGGGGGGAAATAGCGTTCCTTTCGCCGTCAAACTCAAAGGTGCTGGCTTTTCTTCGTACATACGAAAATGAAACTATTCTTGTTGTGGCAAACCTTTCCCGCTTCAGCCAGGTGGTAGAGCTTAACCTCTCGGAATTTTCAGGAAGCACACCTGTAGAATTGTTCAGCCGTAATAAATTCCCGGACATCAAGGACTCTTATTATATGCTGACGATGAATGCATATGATTTTTATTGGTTCCAGTTATTACCTGTTGAAGAAACCGGACGCAGCGCCGATCTGTACGAGCCTCCTGAACTTGAACCGCTGCAGGGTGAATTCTCTTTCTTCGGGTACGATGACGAAAGTATTCTTAAAACAGTAGCTATTCCTGATTTCCTGAAACGCAACCGGTGGATCGATTCCGAAATAAAGAATATAGATGAAATAAATGTGTATGATGAAATTCCTCTAAGTAAGGGTGACGAATACCAGTCACTTGTCCTGCTGAAAGTGAATTATGTAGATGAATCTTCAATGGGAATTATTATTCCCTGTTCAACCACTTATTTTAACAAAGAACGCCTCAAGGATCCAGGCAGCCTCGTTAAAGTAATTGCATACCTGGATAATCAGGGGAAAGTTCTCTGCGAAAGTCAGAATGAATCTTATTTCAGGGATACAATAATAAATGCATTTTTGAATTCTACTGCTATCAGGGGAAAAAGAGGAGATCTGATCATCTATAAAGAGAGAGAGTTTGATCAATTGGCTGAGAAATATCTGGTTGCCAATATCTGTGAAACTGATGAATCTAATCAGAAATATATCGATCTGAATTACGGAGGAGGGTTCAAAGTAAGGCTTTACAGGAGATTAGAAGAAGCAGGACACGCCGGAATAGAAATGTTCAGGGCTCTTTCCCTGTACTCTTCCTTTGAGCATATCCCGAAATACCTCGGAACAATAAATTACAAATCATCAGAAGGCAATCTTTTTGTCTTCGGATTTATTGAAAAAGATGTTCCGCACGAAGGAAATTTCTGGAAATACATGACAGACGCTTCAGTTAATCATTATGAAAAAAGGATTAACCTTGAAAAAGAAAGTATTAAAGAATTCAGAATAGGCAGCGAAGCTCTTATCAGTGAAAACCTTGTGGATTATGGCTTCACAGCTACCTGTGATGAGCTGGATTCTCTCAACCTTGATTTAATGGAATTGCTCGGCAGAAGAACAGGAGAACTCCATGCAACATTAACTTCTCTGCCTGTGGAAGGGTTCGAGCCTGAGAACTTCAATTCATTCTACCAGAGGTCCATTTACCAGTCTAACCGTTCGCTGACCAGAAATACTTTCAGACTGATGAAAAGTTATTCCGGGAATGAAAAAGATGAGATGAAGGAAATCTTCGATAAGGAGGATATGATTCTTGATTATCTGAAGCCTCTGATTGAAGGAAGGATCAATGCAAAGAAAATCAGGATACATGGTGATTTGAACCTTAAACGGATCCTGCTTACAGGAAAAGATTTTATCTTTATAAACTTTGAAGGGCAGCCTGCGATTACATCGAGCGCTAAAAGGCTGAAGAGATCACCATTCAGGGATATTGCAGGAATAATCGGCTCAATTTATTTCGCTGCCCATACATCCCTGCAGAAATTCGGTCATACCTTTTCTGAAGATGTAGCAGCATACAATGACTTTGCAAACCGCTGGTGGTTCTGCATGAGCAATAAATTTCTTAGAGGTTATCTTAATACAGCCGGAAAGAGCGGATTCCTGCCTGTAGATGAGAAACAGATAAGTTTTATGGTGAATGTTTATATGATAGAAAAGATGCTGACTGAAATTGATAAGGGAATAACAAGAAATGCAAACTGGCTAAAAATCCCTGTTGAAGGTCTGAGAGTGGTGACAAGCCTGATCAGATAATAATGCCTTTTGTGCTACTGATTACAGCTAATTTTATTTAATAAATAAAAATTATAATTGTGACTAATAGTATAAACCTGTAAGGATCAAACTAATATAATTGAACAATAATTTTAATTAAACAAAAGACTCAATGAGAAAAGTTGGTGCGGTTTATACTTCTGATGAGTGCAGTTTTATTGTCTGGTCACCGTTTTCAAAATCGATTGAATTATATTTAAGTGAGGATAAAAAGATACCAATGAAGAAAGATAGTGAAGGCTATTGGAAGGTATCTGTTAAGGATATTAAACCGGGAATGAATTATTTCTATCTTATAAATGGCAGCAAACGGGGTGACCCGGCTTCAAACTTTCAACCGGAAGGAATTTCGGGCCCCTCACAGATTGTGGATCATTCTTCGTTTGAATGGACCGACCCGGAATTTAGTCCTGTTAATCTAAAAGATTATATAATTTATGAATTTCACACGGGCACATTTACAGGGGAAGGAACATTTCGTGCGGCAGCAGACAGATTGGAATACCTTAAAGAAATCGGGATTACTGCAATAGAAATTATGCCGGTTGCACAGTTCCCTGGAGAAAGGAATTGGGGGTATGACGGTGTTTTCCCCTTTGCACCTCAGAACAGCTATGGTGGCCCCGATGGTTTAAAAACCCTCGTTAATGATGCCCACAATAAAGGATTTTCAGTAATTCTCGATGTCGTTTATAATCATCTTGGACCCGAAGGAAATTATCTTTACGAATTCGGTCCTTATTTTACAGATAAGTACAAATCACTATGGGGTAACTCGGTAAACTTTGACCAGGCATATTCTGACCACGTAAGAAATTATTTTATATATAATGCAGTATACTGGCTGTCCGAATACCACATTGATGCATTAAGGCTCGATGCAGTGCATGCAATAAATGATCAAAGTGCTAACCCTTTCCTTGCAGATCTATCTGCTGAAGTAGCTCAATATTCCGGGATCTCAGGCAAACAACATTACCTGATTGCAGAGAGCGATCTTAATGATGTTAAAGTGCTGAGAGCGCCGAACGATAATGGTTTTGGATTTGATGCTCAGTGGAGTGATGATTTTCATCATTCAATTCATACACTGCTTACACAGGAATCGGATGGATACTATAGGGATTTCGGGAAGACAGACGACCTGGCTGATGCCTTAAAAAACAATTTCGTATATGCGGGAAGATATTCCGGTTTCAGGAAAAAGAAACATGGTAATTCACCTTCCGATTATTCTTACGACAGGTTTGTTCATTTTATTCAGAATCATGACCAAATAGGGAACCGCGCGTTCGGGGAGAGGCTTTCGGAACTGGTACCTTTTGAAGGATTGAAACTTGGCGCAGCCGCTTTGATCCTTTCTCCATCTCTGCCAATGCTTTTTATGGGAGAGGAATACGGAGAGGATAATCCTTTTTTATACTTTGTAAGTTTTTTAGATGAGAACCTCAATGCGGCTGTACGGAAAGGCCGGAGCGAGGAATTTTCAGATTTCAATTGGGATGACGAAATCCCTGATCCCCATTCTGAAAAAACTTTTACTGATTCAAAACTGGACTGGGAAAAAATAAAGGGAAATAATCATAAGTCATTATTGGCCTTTTATAAAGATATTATCAGGAAAAGAAAAACGATCCCTGCCTTAACTAATTATGATAAACGTGATACCAATACCGGGTCTTATGAGGAACTAAAAATTGTCACTATGGAAAGGAATAGGAACAGCAGCAGGATATTTGCGTTGCTGAGTTTCAACGAAAAAAAAATAACAACTGAATTCCGTTTCCCTTCGGGGGTTTGGAAAAAGATAATTGATTCCTCTGAAAAAACGTGGAACGGACCCGGCAGCACTATGCCTGAAAGGCTTGACGATACTGTAAATGAAATTACCATTCCTGAATATCATTTCTCTATGTACGAATCGGACACAGGCTGATGAACCGCTTTATATGCATACATGGGCATTTTTATCAACCTCCGCGGGAAAATCCCTGGCTTGAAGAGATCGAAGTGCAGGATTCCGCTCACCCGTACCGTGACTGGAATGAGCGCATTAATGCCGAATGCTATAATCCCAATACTGCATCCAGGATACTCGGCGGGAACAAGAACATTATCGACATAATTAATAATTATTCGAAGATCAGCTTCAATTTCGGACCCACCGTGCTTTCCTGGATTCAGTTGCATGCACCTGATGTCTATTCCAGGATCCTTGAAGCAGATGAGAAAAGCAGAGAATATTATTCGGGACATGGTTCTGCAATAGCACAAGTTTATAACCACATTATAATGCCGCTGGCAAATGAGCGTGACCGCAGAACCGAGGTTATCTGGGGAATAGCGGATTTTAAATCAAGGTTTGGGAGGGAGCCTGAGGGAATGTGGCTCTCTGAAACTGCGGTTGACACATTAACCCTTGAGATCCTTGCAGAGTATGGTATTAAATTTACGATCCTTGCTCCTTCTCAGGCCAGAGCTGTTAAAGAAATAAACAGCAAAGAATGGATTGATGTTTCTGACAGCAGTATCGATCCCAAAAGAGCATACATCTGCAGCCTTCCCTCGGGAAATTCAATAAGTTTATTCTTCTATGACGGCCCGATCTCCCAGGAAATTGCTTTTGGTGATCTGCTTAATAATGGGTCGAACCTTCTTGAACGGTTGGAAGGAACTTACAGAAATGATGACGATATCCAGCTGGCTCACATAGCCACAGATGGTGAGACTTATGGCCACCATCAGAAGCATGGCGATATGGCTCTGGCTTATTTTCTGCATCTGGTTGAAGAAAGAAATGATATCAGTTTAACTATATATGGTGAATTCCTTGAAAAAAATCCGCCGCAATGGGAAGTACAGATTATTGATAATACATCCTGGAGCTGCGTACACGGCGTTGAGAGATGGAAATCGGATTGCGGCTGCAATACTGGAATGCACCCCGGATGGAATCAGCAATGGCGGAGTCCCCTGAGAGAATCACTCGACTGGCTCAGGGAAAAAATGATTGATATATATGAAAAGGAAGCTGGTAAATATACTGATGATGTATGGGGACTTAGGGATAAATATATCAGTATTGT
>DATFVA010000185.1:0-4784 GCA_035260565.1 Ignavibacteriaceae bacterium
AACAGCCAGTTCTTTGGCTATTTCTTCATTCTCGACCAATAAAGAATATTCTTTATCAAATATTTTAATTTTAAGCTTCTTTTTATCCGTCATGGTTTTACCATCCAACCATCAATATACTTAAGAACTCAAATGTAAATCTATCCTGTTAACCAGGTTCTGAATTTTATTTTTTAATTCCTCTTTTTCATTATTATCAAGTGAACCAAAGATTGAATTTAACGAATTATTTCCGTTTTTTTCAAGTGCTTCTATTTGCTGAAGCAGCATTTTGTTTTCTTCTCTTAACCCGGAAAATGACCTTTCAAGCCTGGTTTTCTCCTCAAGGAGCGTTTTTTTACTGTTTATCAATTCAGCAACGAGGGTCTGAATTTCTGAAAGTTCATTTAAGAGCACTTCGTGCTTGGTTAAATCCGGCAATTAATTTCCTCTTAATTTAGCATTAAACTTTTTAGCTACTGCCGATATCAGGTGAAGAAATTCTTTTTCAACTTCTTCATCTGTCAGAGTCCTTTCTCTATCAAAAAACTCCAATGTGAAAGCCATACTCTTTTTGTTCTCTCCCAGTGTATCACTCTCAAACAGATCGAAAAGGTTCACCGATTTCAATAATCCGCTGCTCTGTTCAAGTATGAAATCAGAAACCTGCTTATAAGTTACTGATTTATCGAATATAAAAGCAAAATCTCTAAGAACTTTCGGGAACCTTAAAAGCACTTCATATCTTCTGTCTGCTTCAGGCAGTTTATTTAATTTATCAAGATTTATCTCGAAACAATAAACTTCCTGGTCAATATCAAACAATTTTAGCAGCTTATTATCAACAGAACCGCCTGATCCGATTTCAGAATTTGCACTCTTAAGGGTAAAAGATACATTATAATACGGATTCCTTTCGTGATTATATGAATAGTCTAAAGCATTGTCAAGCGAAAATTTTGAGATAAATGACTTAATAAATCCCTTTAAGTCGTACAGATCTTCCGTTTCCTCCTGTGAATACCATGATTTTCTTCTGGATTTACCTGTAATTACAAAGATCAGACTTTCATTTTCATTAAAATCTTCAAAACCCGCTATCTCTTTTTCTGTTTTTAATTGAAAAATGTTTCCTACTTCGAAAAACTGAAGATTTTTCTCCCCAACATTTATATTAGACGAGACTGTCTGCAATGCTCCCGTAAGAAGTGATGTCCTGAGATAGGCCATATCTGAACTCTGGGGATTAAGTATTTTGATAGGTTGTCCTGTCAAAGAAGCTGTTTTTTCACTCTGCAGCGGGTTATTTATCATCTCATAAAAACCAAGCTCCACTGCCGTTTCTTTTACTTTATTTGTGAAATCAGATTCATCCTTCTTTTCGCCAAGAGTAATTGAAATTTTAGCAACGGTAGGAATATTATCGTACCCATGGATCCTGGCTATCTCCTCAATAAGATCAATTTCACGTTCGATATCGGGACGAAATGATGGTACAGAAATGTGCAGTTCTTCATTTGACTTAACTAATATCCTCATTCCCAGTTTTACCATAATATCAGAAATAACATCTTTCTCTATGCTGTAGCCCAATATTTTTTCTACCCTTTCAAAACGCAGCCTTAGTTCCTTTCGTTCGATCTGTTCCGGATAAACATCAAGAACTCCCTTAAGTACTTCCCCTCCTGCAAGCTGTGAAATAAGCTGAGCCGCTCTTTCTGCTGCGAAAATGGTTCCATTAGGATCGGTGCCTCGTTCAAACCGGTAAGATGCATCAGTGCTTAAGCCCAGTATCTTTGAAGCATAGCGGACACTTGAAGGATTGAAATAAGCACTTTCGATCAGAATATTCTTCGTATCCGATGTAACTTCTGAATTCTCTCCTCCCATTACTCCGGCTATGGCTACAGGTTTAGTTCCATCGCATATCATTAGAGTTCCCGAAGGAAGTTTTCGTTTTTTTGAATCAAGCGTAGTGAAGGTTGTTTCCTTCTCAGTACTCCGGACAACAATCTTATGCCCTGAAAGATTTTGAAGGTCAAATGCATGCAGCGGCTGACCGGTTTCATACATTATATAGTTTGAAACATCGACTATATTATTAATAGGTCTTAGTCCGATATTTTTTAAACGTCTTTTCAGCCAGGCAGGAGAATCCTGTATTGTAACTCCCCTGACAATCCGTGAAGAATACCTGGGACAATTTTCTGCATCTATTATTTCGATCTCAGCAGCATCAGATGCTTTTTCCTCAGTCTCTTCAAAATCAATCTCAGGTAAATTAACCTCAGACTTGAAAATTGCTGCAAGGTCTCTTGCCACACCAATATGCGAAAGTGCGTCGGGTCTGTTTGGAGTTATAGCTATTTCAAGGATAACATCATTCAGATGTAATGCATCCGAAACCGGGGTTCCCTCCTTTAACCCGGGATCAAGCACCATGATACCGTCGTGGTTATCGCTGAACTGAAGCTCTGCTTCAGAACATATCATTCCATTAGATTCAATACCGCGGATCTTTGCTTTTGCAATCTTAAATTTTCCTTTAGGCACAACAGCACCGATCTGAGCAAATACAACTTTCTGTCCCTCATCAACATTCGGTGCACCGCAGATAACCTGGTATTCTTTTTCTCCCGTGCTGACGGTACATAAAGAAAGTTTATCGGCATTGGGATGTTTTTTCTTTTCCTTTACTAAGCCTATTACGAAATTGTTATAGAGCGAATTCTGATCGATGACCTCCTCGACTTCAAGTCCGCTCATTGTAAGCTGGTGCACTATCTCTGAAGCTGAGACATTAGAAAGATCGACTAATTCTTTCAACCAATTTAAAGAAAGTTTCAACTTAATTTCTCCGTCTCAAAACTGTTTAAGAAATCTGACATCATTCTCAAAAAATATTCTTATATCATCTATTCCATACTTCAGCATAGCTGTCCTTTCTATACCCATACCAAAAGCATAACCCGTATACTTTTCAGGATCATAACCGACTTTCTTAAATACATTGGGATCAACCATTCCGCATCCCAGCACCTCGAGCCAGCCTGAGTACTTACATACCCGGCATCCTTTGCCGTGACAAAGGAAACAGGTAATGTCCATTTCTGCGCTTGGTTCGGTAAACGGGAAATAACTCGGTCTGAATCGATATTTAATATCCTCCCCGTAAAACTGTTTTGCAAACGAAACAAGTGTGCCTTTTAACTCTGCAAACGTTACGTCGGTATCAACATAAATTCCGTCAACCTGATGGAACATACAGTAGCTCCTTGCACTTACAGCTTCATTCCTGTAGACTCTTCCGGGCATAATAGCCCTGACGGGAGGCTGATGTTTTTCCATTATGCGTATCTGAACCGGGGTTGTATGAGTGCGAAGCAGAAAACTGCTGCTGACAAAATAAGTATCCTGCATATCCCTGGCCGGATGATCGGGAGGGAAATTTAAAGCTTCAAAATTGTAATAATCTGATTCTATTTCAGGTCCGAGAGCAACGGCAAAGCCCAGTCCCTTGAATATATTTTTTATTTCGTCAACTGTCTGTGTAAGGATATGCTTGCTGCCTACAGGTTTATATTTTCCGGGCAGTGTCAGATCGATTTTACTTTCGCGGGAATCACCGGATGATTCGATCTCCGTTTTAAGAGAGTTAAATTTTCCCGAAAGTTCATTCCGAAGAAGGTTAAGCTCCTTCCCCAGCAAGGGTTTTTGATCTTTATGAACCTCTTTGAGTTCATCAAAGAGCTTAGAAAGTAACCCGTTACGGCTTAAATATTTAATCCTTATTTCTTCGAGTTTCTCCGAAGAATCAGCCAGGTTAATTTCATTATTAAATTCTTCCCTCAGGGAACCGATTTTTTCATTCAACATTTCATTCCGATTATTTAAAGAAATACCCTTCCATATACAAATATAACGATATGGAAGGGTAAATATTAATTAACAGAAAACTTAACGAGCTCTGCAAATGCTGATGGATTCTCAACAGCAAGGTTTGCAAGAACTTTCCTGTTTACCTCAACGCCCTTTGTATCAAGTGCGTGGATAAGTCTGGAGTAAGTTGTTCCGTTTTCCCTGGCAGCAGCATTTATCCTGGTAATCCAGAGACTCCTGAAAGTTCTCTTTTTAAGTCTTCTGTCCCTGTATGCATGGACGAGGCCTTTTTCAACATGGTTCTTTGCAATAGTATAAACTTTGCTTCTGGCGCCCCAGTATCCTTTGGCCTGTTTCAGCACCTTCTTTCTTCTCAGATGAGAAGCTACTTTGTTTTTTGATCTTGGCATTTTAAGTCACTCCTCTCTATTGAAGCATTGTTTTAACGTGTTTTGCATCTGCAACGGAAACCATTGATGAATGGCGAAGATTTCTTTTCCGTTTTGTGGATTTGGAAGTAAGGATATGGCTTTTGTAAGCGTTTTTCCTTTTAAACCTTCCGGAAGCGGTCTTCTTAAAAGTTTTAGAAGCTCCGCGGTTGCTTTTCATTTTTGGCATAGCTTTCCTATTTGGTTTTTTTGGTTTTTGGTTTTGCTGTGGGAACAAGGATCACGCTCATGTTCCTTCCTTCCATTTTAATGGGAGATTCAACCTTGGCAAGGTCTTCAGTTTGTTCAATGAACCGTGTTAACAGTTCTTCGCCTTGTTCGGTGTATGCCATCTCCCTTCCTTTGAACATTACCACAGCTTTTACTTTATTTCCTTCTTCAAGGAAGTTAACAGCGTGTTTTACTTTAAATTCAAAATCGTGTACATCCGTATGCGGATGAAGTCTAATCTCCTTTAAGAGAGATATTTGCTGATTT
>DATFVA010000186.1:0-4008 GCA_035260565.1 Ignavibacteriaceae bacterium
CGCTGGTATTGAAATCAAAATGAGCTTTTAGTTTGTGTCCTGCTCTTTCCGGAAAATTTTCATCTTCCTTCCATTTTCTCCAGAAACCTTTGTAAATCAGGTTCTCTTCATTTCTTAATCCGTATGATTTAACCGGCTTTGAGAACGCCATGGCAAAATAGAGATATTTTGTCCTTGCCCATCCATTTGTCTGCCGGTATCCCGTTACCAGTGTGTCATTTTCCAGACGCACCGAGGACCATACTACCTTACCGTCATAGTTGTAGATGCCGCTTGTAAGGTCGAGGATAATATGAGCGCTGTCGGTTTTGGGAAAAGTATATTTATGAAAGCCCGTATGCCTTGCGGTGGTTAATTCAGCATTTATATTGTAGTCATCCAGTTTAACGGAATAATATCCCGGATGTGCTTTTTCAGTAGTATGAGAAAATCGCGATCTGTAGCCGCTTTCGGGGTGATCTGCGGTACCTGGGTTGAGCTGCAGTCTGCCGGTAGTCGGCATAATTAAAAAGTCCCCAAGGTCGGAGTGCCCGGTGCCGCTGAAATGTGTATGGCTGAAGCCGACGATGGTTTTATCATTGTACTGGTAACCTGCACAGTAACGGTAAACATCAGGGTTATAACCATTGCCGTAACTATACCAGACTGTATCTGTTTCAGGACTAAGCTGAACCATACCGAAAGGAACAGCAGCTCCGGGAAAAGTATGTCCCATTTCCTCTGTTCCGATAAAGGGATCCACATAATCGCAAAGTGGTTTGCCCTGCAGTTGATTGGTTGTCTCAGATTCTTCATGACAGCCAAAAAATATTACCATTAATGATATACAGAAAAAGGCAGGTAAAACTTTAATCAATTTAATCTCTCCGGATATTTAACGATGTACTGACAATTAGAAAGAAATCAGAATCTCTTCATATAAATGTAAAAAAATATTACTATGAATATCTATGAGGTTTTGTGAATCATTATGGTTAAAAAAATTCAGCAGGTTTCATTTTCAGATGGGGAATCGGATTAAGGAAAAAATAAGTCGGTAGTATAACAATTACAGCTTGTGTTTAATTAAAATTATTACAAAGAGGCGTGAGAGTACACGTCTCTTTGCAGAATTTGTGTGAGAACGGGTCTGTGCAGGCAGAAGACTATTTTGCTTGAGCGAATACCTTGTTACCTGTGAAATATGATTCAAAGTCATTTGCGAATTGCTCAAACGAACGTGCCGGGTGTCCGGTTAGCAGCTCAACATTCTTCTCGGGTCTGCCCGCAAAATCTTTGCTGAATCCTTCAGATAATTCAGAGTATCCGCCGGCTATCCATTCCGGGATACCCATAGCCACCATTGCCTGCTTTGCTGCTTCACCGGGTACATTTACATAATTGATTTCTTTTCCCATTAGTCCTGAAAAAATGGAAGCAATATTATTAAATGAGATTGCTTCGGGACCAGTTAAAATATAACTCCGGCTTTTATGACCCTCTCCTGTAATAACGGCAGATGCGGACTCTGCTATGTCCCTGACATCTATCATAGCGAGTTTCCCCTCATTCATATCCCAGTATATTTTTCCATCAGAGGACATGGTTTGTGCTGCCATCATTAAATTCTGCATATAAAATGTAGGCTTCAAAATTGACCATGTTAATCCTGAAGATTTAATTAATTCCTCTGCCTGAAGTCCCTGTTTTATAATACGGCTATTTTCCGATCCCCACATCGAGTGCCTTATTATGTGTGGATCTTCTCCGGATTCTTTTACGGCTTTAATCACATTTTCCACCTGTCGGAACTGGGTTGGTCCATTCCACGTTAAAAGGTAAATTTTATCGACACCTTTAACCGCAGGAACAATTGTATCAGGTTTATCAAGATCACCTTGTACAATCTCTGCTCCGGAATTCATTAAGGATCCGGCTTTTTTCTTATCCCTCACAAATACCCTGACCTCAATGTCTTTGCTTAACAGCATAGGCACAAGAAATGAGCCTGTGTTCCCCGTTGCACCAATAACGAGCACCTTTAATCTGTCTAACATAATTAGCCTCCTGTAATTATAAACTAACTTAATGTCATCAATACGATACGATTATCAGAATAATTTAAACCTTGTCTGAAGCATATTCCTCAAGGAAATAGATCTCAGGCTGTTCGATTACTCCGGCATTAGCCATGGCGTCTTTCAATTCCTTACTCCCGGCAAACTTCCGTGCGTTATTAAGATTGTCCCATTCGAATAATGCCAGTAAACTGTTCTTATCATTTTCGGGATGAAGTATTTGATAAGATCGTTCACCGCCGGCTTTCCTTGTTTCATTAAAGCCGTCAAAGACTTTCTTCCATACAGGATAATCTTTTACTTTGTGTTTTATAAATAGATGTGCCATTTCAGCCTCCAGTGTTTATTGTTGTTATTTTGATATCGTAAATTCGATACAAAGATAATCTTCAGGGAACAGCTATTTCATTGACTTTGGTTAAGAATTTTGAGGTTTAATCACCATCCGTTTTCGCAGGCGGCTGAGTGATTCAGGTTCTATCCCCAGGTAAGAAGCGATATAATGCAGAGGAATCCGCTGAAAGAATTCCGGGCGTTCTTTCATTAATAAAAGATATTTTTCTTCAGGCGTGGCAGATTTTGCAACCGATAACGTTTTAAGCGAGTAATAATGATTACGGTGAACTTTATTATCATGAAACTCCTTAAACTTTGGAAGTTCTTCAATAGCGCGGTTAAAATTATTTAATGATAATAGAAGTAATTCACTTTTTTCAAGTGATTGAACGTAAAAAATGGTAGGCTTATGTGAAAACAAACTTTCCAGATCTCCGATCCAGTAGTCTTCCAATGCAAAATTTAAAATTATCTCTTTTGAGTGTTCATCAATTATATAACGGCTGAAACAACCCTTATTGACGTAAGCAACTGCAGTACAAATATCCCCTGCCATTAAATAATGTTCTTTTTTCTGCAGCTTTTTAATAGTGAGAAGACTTAAATAAAAGTCAATCTCATCATCTGTAAAGCCTGCCTTCTCCCTCAGCGTTTCCACGAGTACGGGGGTATCGATTTTAGATGGATTCATTTGAACCCGGGATTTAATTATTGTAGATAATTTAGATGATTCCCTTTGCATGTACACTCATATAGTTTCATTCTTTTCTTTATGATAAGGGAGATTGTACATAAGCTTAGGATTTTTGTTAATTAAAGATTTAATTTCATCATTCGCACATTAATTTCAAAGTTATTAATTCTGTATATCTCTGCGAGCTGATTCTCAGGTTTGTAGAAATATGTATTCCTTTCTTTCCGCTTCACAGAAGAGCACAGAGAAGAAATAGTGAAAATTGAGGGATTTTTCTCTAAAAATCTGCCCGGTTTGATAAAATGGCAGAGGTATTAGTTACCACGGATTTGCCCGCCTTTTGAACTAAAAATAAGATACCACATAAACAGCTAAAAAAACGCATTTAAAGGCCGATTAAACAGGAAATTGATAGGTTTTGAAGCGTATCTGAAACGTATGTGAGACGTATGTGGAACGTATGTGAGACGTATGTGAGACGTATGTGGAACGTTTTAATGCCTTCTTTAAAAGGTAGTATTTCCGCTTAATATTCATTTTTTACAAAATGGGTTCTTTGCTTGGGACAGCGTTGAATGCTGCTTCGAAATTATCTTATTCTGAATTTTGATAAACGAGATATGGTTCAGCATCTTTACGTTTAAGCTGAATACCCAGTCCCGGGCTATGGGCATCAGGTTCAAGCTTCCCTTCGCGCGGCAGCAACACTCCGTCGAACAGCATATTCTCGATACGTACATGATCGTGAAAATATTCAAGGTGCCGCAGGCGTTCTACGGCACAAAATGCGTGTGCAGAAACCGTAGGGGCACAATGCGCGGATAAATCGATTGAGTAAGCAGAGCAGAGTCCAGAAACCTGCATCAATCCTGTAATCCCGCCGCAGCGGGTAACATCAGCCTGGAGGCAATCGACTGCTTC
>DATFVA010000187.1:0-4362 GCA_035260565.1 Ignavibacteriaceae bacterium
CCAGTAACGGTATTGTTCGTGGATGAAATAACATTTGTTCAGGGAGTGCCGGTAGAGCTGACCTCATTCAGTGCAAGTGTAAGGAATAACTCTGAAGTAGTGCTGACCTGGAGAACAGCAACAGAAACAAATAACAAAGGATTTGAGATACAAAGGAAAGAGAATAAAGGAGAATGGAAGAGTATAGGATATACGGCAGGATTTGGAACAACTACAGAACCGAAATCATATACGTTCAGCGATAAGGGAGTCGGTGCAGGCAGATACAGCTACAGGCTGAAACAGACTGACTACAACGGAGGATACGAATACTCAGAGGTCATAGAGGTTGAAGTTAATGCACCTGCTGAATATACACTCGCACAGAACTATCCTAATCCGTTTAATCCATCTACAAGGATAAGTTATTCGATACCTGCAGATGCCTTCGTTCATTTAAGTGTCTTTAATAGTATAGGACAAAAGATAGCAGACCTGGTTAATCAGGAAGTTAAAGCCGGAAATCATGATGTAATCTTTAATGCAGCAAGCCTGAGCAGCGGAATCTATTATTACAAAATTGATGCAGATGGATTTACAAGTACAAAGAAAATGATTTTGCTCAGATAACATTGTAGGAATTTGATTCATCAAATTCATTATCATCATGTAGGAATTTGATTCATCAAATTCAATTTATCATCATGTAGGAATTTGATTTATCAAATTCAATTATCATCATGTGGGAATTTGATTCATCAAATTCTATTTACTAAATCCCCTTATGCTTGACGTAACAAAAATATCAAAAAAATCACTTTGCCGGATTCGCAATTCTTGTAGAGTGCAGCAAAGCTATCTTCCAGTCTTCACCCGATCGGCGAAGAATAACACTCTCAAGCCATTCCTTATTTCGAATTCCATTGACCTTGTCATTTATCTCAGACTTTAGAAAATAAACCACATAGGCTATATCTCCTTCCACCCTTACTAAACGGAAGTCGAATGAATCAGTGCGCTTATAACCGCTATCCGGGGCAGGCATCGCTGCTATGTCGCCCCCGGTGTCGAGGATTTCACCATTCTCTAGAAGCAGATAATCCCTGGTTAAAATCGACCTGTATTCACCCTTGTCCATTTTAACAAAGTATAAATCGTAGTAATTTTTTACTGCCTGCTTTACAGCTTCCTCGTCATCTCCCGCCAACACCTTTAGTGTGAAAACAGAAATGATCAATAGCATAAATAATATTTCTTTTCTTATCATTTACCTTCCTTATATTCTAATGATCTATATGTTAAGAACTTTATAAGTATTAGTCATACAGCACGCTATAATTTAGTGAAAGGTCCCTTACAAAAGCTTAACTTAGTCATAATCCGGGATATCTAAATATTTATTGATTGGAACTTAAGGGATATATAGGAGAAGGGCAATGGAGACTAAATACTGTTGTCGACCATAATATTAATAAGTGAAGCTTTGCCGAAAAGAAGTAATAGTTGAATAAAGCAGAATTCAAAAAATGAAAAAGCAGCTGAGGAATTAATTACTAAATCTCTTGAATAAGAGACTTCCGGTGATTAATTTCATTATAGTTCTTATAAAAAATCTGCGAGCGTAACTCAGTTGGTAGAGTGTCAGCTTCCCAAGCTGGATGTCGCGGGTTCGAACCCCGTCGCTCGCTCAAAAGCAGCCTGAACTGTTTGGATAATTATAAAATTTATCCAATATTTGAGCCTCAATTTTTGAGATGTACTTTTAAGAGATAATTACCGGGGGCTTAGCTCAGTTGGTTTAGAGCATCTGCCTTACAAGCAGAGGGTCGTAGGTTCGAATCCTTCAGCCCCCACAAGAAAAGCCTTAAAACAGATCGTTTTAAGGCTTTTTTAATTTTAAAGTATTCGGAAAACCCACTGACTGTGTACCGACACTGTACCGACTTTGTACCGACTAATTTCAGGTACATCCTGTTAAAAAATGATTGATTAATATGGTTAATTGGTGATTGTATAAACATTGCTCAATTTCTCTGAGTAATGATTTAATGTTTTCTTCTTTTGAATTTCTTTCAAAATCAATTGGTCCTGAATCCGAATTAAAAAATTGAATTTGAGAGAAAGACGAAGAGACAGTGAATAATAATATCAATGTAAAATATTTTATTCTCATTTTTATCTTTTTACTCCATTAATTGATTTCAGCTAGTTTTTTATTATATATTTTTTCCATTAAGGAACCTTTACTCTGAGTTTTAACTTTTTGTAAAAAGTCTATTTTGCCTGATTTTGATGGTATCGAATCAAGTATAGTTGTTATATGATCTCTACATTTACCTGAACCAGGGTATTCCTGGAGTAATTTCTTTAGAATTTGTTCAGTTTTGTGCTTGTCCTTTAAAACTACATAATATAAAGCTGACAGTTGAACTAGTATTGTGGGAGAATAAACACTTGAGGGATTATGTTCAACTAACATTAGATACTTATTACAGACATCTAAAATGTTTTGCTGATTGGTATTATTTTTACTATTAGAAATTCGCAAAAATTCAGTATAAACTTCTAATTCCTTTCCGGAGGGAGGGACAACCTCGATTGAAATCTTGTCACTTGCGATGTTGAATACACCATCTGTAAAAAAAGCCTGTATACTATAATTCCCCGGATCAATACTCAGATTATATAGCTCTGTACTATACCCAGTACCGAATAGTTCGTCAAGTACCAATAACTGGTAAAATTCTTCATTTGGTTGTAGTTCCAGACTGACTTTTTCTCCACTTGCATAATAACCGTTATAGGGGACAATATTTCCTGCATCATCAATTATATCTAATCTGAGAGTTTGTACAGAGGGATGCGGATACTTCGTCATTATAATCTGGTTACTGGAATTCTTTAAGGTTATACCAACCTCGATTGGCTCAGCTGTTAAAAATATATTCTTTGAGACAGCAATATTTAACTCTAAGTCAGCTGCCGAAACAAATTGTGTACAAAAGAAACAAAGAATTATTGTTGAAAATAAAATTTTCATTTTTTAGCTCCTTTATAATTTCCTTTAAATTCATTTATATGGTTATCACAAAAATGTGGGAAAGGTAGCTATTCTGTGCTTAAAGGTTTATTCATAATACATTCAACTGCCCATGAGCCGCCATGTCCATCATGTCCAATCGAATTAAGTATAGCATGCCCTAATTCATGCATGCTCATTGAGGTTATTGTCCATGCCTGAGCCTCTTGCCCTGTAATCTGTTCAATTATTACATCATTCAAAACATAGCATAAAGCAGGTCTTTCTAGATCATATCGTTTTAATTCTGTGTAACCCTGGTTTCCTAGTGGAAGAAGACAACTTGCTTTCTTAATCCCACAAAGAACTGCAGTCTCAACATTCGGCCATGTATTATTCAGTTGGTTCTTTGTCCATTCGAACAAGTATGCTTGATCAGTGAAATCTTCAATTGGATCAAGGTTAGAAATGCTTGATTTAACATCAATAATAATATTGGCTGACATATACAAAGCATCCCTTTTATTTTCACCATTATATGCTCCATAATTTGCCCAAAGTTTACAATCTGTCATTTTGAGTTCGTTAACTGAATAAGTTCTTATTACATTACCAGTTACACTGATTGTAAAGACACGAGTTGCACGCTCTTGAGAATAATTTCCATTCTGGTCTTTAGTACCAAGACCAACAAATATGTAGTATGTACCTGCAGTATTAAATGTGTATGAATACGTTTGTGAATAGCTGGTCTCGTTTGGCAACACGTGCTCACTTACATGTCTTACGGAATAATTGTTCTCCAATATCAATGAAGTAAAATACCATACAATCTTCCTCCTAAAATTGTAAAATGAATGTAAAATATATAATTAATGCCACTTGTCTAATGGTGAAAGAAGAATTTCAGCACGATTGAAGTGTTTTTGGTGATATTTAGGGATAGATAGTAATTGTAATTAAAAATTAATAGTAGATTCTTCATAAAAACTCCCCATGATAATTTTCTACTTATATCTTGCTTAGGATTTCCTTTTATAAAATACCCATATTATTATTAATTAAATAGATATAATTAAAATGAAAGTCAATAAAAGTTTATAAAATATGCTGAGACTAGCAACATAGAGTAGAGAGCGATAATAAAAGTTTGTTTATGAGCACTTAATTATTCGTAGGGAAAGGTTGAATCACTGCTTGTATACATTATACTGCGACGATATATTTCCTGCAATCATCAATGAATTATACTATTCCTTCCAGCAAGGAGATATTTCCTTTTCTGAATTCTGAGAAACCCGTGATATTATCTCGACAATAATTTCCAGAATAGGCTCGTAATCAATTATTCCTTTATTAGAGAT
>DATFVA010000188.1:0-2774 GCA_035260565.1 Ignavibacteriaceae bacterium
ATAAAATAAATATGAGATTAAAAAACATTTCTACTATCGCTATAAGGATTATTTAACAGGTATATAACTGAAATAAAGATTGTAGCCTCAGGCAAAATTATGACCCAATGATTTAACTTAAAAAGAACTTTTATATTTCCTGTGATTTCATAGGAAAGAAAAATTCTTTTTATAGAGCTAATCGTCATTGCGTATATGAATATCCCTAAAAACATCCCGAATACAGCAAGAATAGAATCTTTTTTACCTTCCCCGAACATAATTACTTCCTGATTCTGTTAGGTTTAAAAATCTACAGTAAAGTGTCACGTAGAATTAGACTAGAATTCAAAGGAAGGTCCTTTAAGTCAGACGAAAAGATGCGAATATGGCTTAAATTAGTGGGCCCGGATGGTCTTGAACCACCGACCCTCTGATTATGAGTCAGATGCTCTAACCAACTGAGCTACGGGCCCGAAATTTTAGAATGTAAAAATAATACTAATCGTTACTTTTTGCAATAATTTTCAATTTTTTCTGATCATTATTTTCCAGCCGAAACTTTATTCATATCAAGACTTTATGATTGGAAAACTTTACATTAACTGCACCGAACTCTGAATCGAAAATCCTCATAAAGACCTCTGCCCGGGGTCTTCTTAGAAAACCCTCCTACCTGCCGTAATATTTGTAGACGTACTGTATTACACCGGCCCGGTCACCGTCTTCATTGAATTTCTCTTCTTCAATTACGTTTCCCTTCCCGTCGTATTTATAATCATAACGGTATAGCATCTTCCCTTTATTGTCGTACGTGGCGGCCGACTCTTTTCTTCCGTCATCATTGTATGTGTATTCTATCTTGTATTCCTGACTGCCGCTGCCGTCGTACCACTCTTCTGCAACCATGTTCTGGTTATCATCGTACATGTATAAATAATACTTTTCCATAATGCCGTTGAGATCATAACGCACCGACTTAATCTTATTGCCATATTCATTATACTCATAAGTATACTTTTTGTCGGCTTTCTGATCGGGTGTATAGCGTACTGTCTGAATGCGGCGGTTGTTTTTCCCGTAATTGTACTTGTAAATATTATCAACTTTGCTGTTTTTTCCATAGATGATTGTTTCATTCATCTGCCCGTCGGGAGCATAGTTTATTGTTGCCTGCTTTTCTCCGTTAATAAGTTTACCCTCTTCATTGTAGTCGAAACTGATTTTATCAATGGTCTTGATCTTCTGTGCAGTGATTAACTCGCGCTCAGCTTCTTCATTAGGTATTAATGCAGGTTTCCTTTCCTCTATTTTATTCTCCTCTTTTTTTTCTCTTGTTGTCTCACTTGAGGAAGAACATCCGTACCAGTACAATCCTGTAATAATTAAAACGACTGTTAATATTTTTGATTTAAAATACATAGTTTCTTTCCTGATCTCTTATCAGAAATAAATAAAATTCTGTTTGAATATGAAATTACAGAATATCGGATTAAAACGTTGTATCTTGGCGTGTTGAGTCGTTAACTACGACAGAATCGATAAGAGAACCCGTTGTATCGTATGATTTCCAGGTACTGTCCCTGCGTCCGAAATTAAAATAACCGGTCTGCCTTAATGTTCCATCGGGATAATACCACGACCACATCCCTTCCGGCTTATCATTTTCAAAATATCCCGAAGATTCCAGGTTCCCGTTATCATAGAAGTATTTCCATTCGCCGACGTTGCGGTTATTTTTAAGATAGCCCGACATCAGCACCTGCCCGCCGGGATAATATGATTCAAATTTGCCTTCTTTTTTACCATTCACTACATCGAAAACTATTTTCATACTGTCCATATTCCCTTCCCATTTACCTGTATACGGCTCTTTCGTTCCCGGCTTATATATTATGGTATCGATCGCAATCGTTTTTTTGTTTTTCTGCGGGGAGTTTGAACAGGATGAAAGAATAAATCCGGTGCAAATAATTGCTGAGAAGAAAAATATTATTTTGATCAAAACGGGTTTTCCGATCTGTTTATTGAGATTTGAGATTTTTATATGCTTCGAGGAGTTTTTTCTTTGTTTCAATAAGGTCCTGAGAAATCACTTTAACCTCTCCAAGCACCGGCATAAAGTTAGTGTCGCCATTCCACCGCGGAACAATGTGGAAATGAATGTGTTCGTGGATGCCCGCACCCGCGCCTTTTCCGAGGTTCAGTCCCATATTAAATCCTTCAGGATGCAGTGTCTCCTTCAGTGCATTATATGCTAAGCGCATTTTATGCATGATCTCAAGGTTCTCGTCATCGGTGAGTGAAATGAATGCGGATGTGTGCCTGTATGGTACAATCATCAGGTGGCCGTTGTTATAGGGGAAAAGATTAAGCACGGTGAAAGTAAGCAGTCCCTTATCAACAATGAGGTTTGAAAGTTCTTCGGGACTTTCATTCACCATTTCACAGAATACACACTGGTCCTCTTCATCCTTGTGCTTGAAAGAATCAATATATTGTGACCGCCAGGGGGACCAGAGTTTTTCCATAATACTGAATATTTACTTGCTGCTGTTTTGCAATTGTCGTACATGTAGAGCGAAACAGCGTTTCGTTCAATTGATAAATGATGATGAAGCGAAACAGCGTTAAGTAAATATTCAGTATTATGGAAAAACTCTGGTCTCCCTGGCGGTCACAATATATTGATTCTTTCAAGCACAAGGATGAAGAGGACCAGTGTGTATTCTGTGAAATGGTGAATGAAAGTCCCGAAGAACTTTCAAACCTCATTGTTGATAAGGGACTGCTTA
>DATFVA010000189.1:0-3607 GCA_035260565.1 Ignavibacteriaceae bacterium
ATCTTCGCAGTACTTCAGCCGTTAAGCGGCGATCACAGCGCTAAGAACGTTGCACAAAGACAGCCTGAAAAGCTTGCCGCTATGGAGGGATTATTCCATACGGAAAAGAGCGCAGGATTGACAGTAGGCGGCATTCCAGATGTGAAGAATCAGGAAATGAAGCTTGGGATAAAAATACCGGGACTTCTGAGCTTCCTTGCATATGGCGATTTCAACGCAGAAGTAAAAGGACTGAATGAATTCCCGAGGGAAAACTGGCCGCCCGTTCTACCGGTTCATATTTCTTTTCAGATTATGGTTGCCTGCGGATTTTTCCTCGCTGCAGTAGGTGTGGTGTTCTGGCTGCTTAGATGGAAATGGAAGAAGTATTTGTTTGATAAAAAATTTTTGTATCTCGCTGCTGTCTCTACCCCTCTCGGTTTTCTTGCAGTGGAGGCTGGATGGACGGTCACTGAAGTAGGAAGACAGCCCTGGATAATCTACAATATTATGAAAACGGCAGATTCTGTTACACCGGTGCCGGGACAAATACTCCACCTCTCAGTTTTTATTCTTATCTACCTGATACTTACCGTGGTTGCGGTATGGCTGATGAGACGACAGATTCGGGCACTGCATGCATCTCAGCCGCAGGAAGGGAGTACAGAAGCATAATGCTGTATGTTGTTATAATATTTCTGCTGGTCGCAGTTTTCCTGTACTGCCTGCTTGGAGGAGCTGATTTTGGTGCAGGAATAATAGAACTATTTGCAGGCTCTAATAAAGAAAAAATAAAGAGCCTGGTGAGCAATGCTATGGCTCCCATCTGGGAAGCAAACCATATGTGGGTTGTTATAACCGTGGTGATCCTGTTTATGGGCTTCCCTGCTGTATATACACAGGTATCAATATCACTTTATATTCCTCTTATCCTTCTTCTGATCGGCGTAGTGCTGCGGGGAACGGCTTTCACATTCCGTCACTACGATGCTGTCCAGGATGGATCACAGGAAATATACTCGCGCATTTTTGCAGTCTCAAGCTTATTGGTGAGCTTCTTCTTCGGATTGATTATCGGTGCAATTGTATCAGGCAAGATCACTGCTGCACCCGAATCATTTTATGAAGGATACCTCCATCCCTGGATAAACTTATTCAGCATATCCACCGGTGTTTTTATCTGCAGCTTGTTTGTCTTCACGGCGTCAGTTTACCTGATCAGCGAAACAACCGAAAAAGACTTAAGAGAACTGATCATCAGAAAAACAAAACTTGCGACGCTTGTGATGGTGGTAAGCGGCGCGATGGTCTTTATCTTTTCCTATGTAGAAGATGTCGATTTCGCTGAAAGATTTTTGAATCATCCGGTAAGCATTGTTATCATCGTTCTGGCAACAGCAGCACTCCCTCTCTTGTGGAAGATAATTGAAAAGGGTTTAATATGGCCGTCAAGGATTCTTGCCGGTGTTCAATTGTTCTTTATACTTGCGGCGTTCTATCTGATCTATTTCCCTGAAGTAATACTTATGAAAAACGGGGATAATATCACATTATTTTCTGCGGCTGCTCCCGAAGCTACCTTAACTCAATTAGGATGGGCCTTAATTATCGGTTCCCTGCTGATATTTCCAACTCTGTTCTACTTGTATAAAGTTTTTAAGATAGACAGGGACGCCGGCTGATCTACTGGCTGCTTTTATTTACTTTCTTACTAAGCTCGAGTTTATCGGCAAAGTCAGCGCTGAAGTTTTCAATGATTTGCGCAACCTCCTCATTCTTTGTCGCTCTTCTGTATGTATCGGCCATTTTTAGGAAGGTCTGATGGAAATAGACATTCATATCCTCCACCATCATTTCCTTCGTCCACAGATCGATTCCCATTGTGGCGTTTTCCTGTTTATCCCATAAGGAAAGCATCATAGATTTACTTTCTCTTTTGCCGTCAAAGCCTGAGTCGGTAGCACTCCATTCAATCTTTACCGGAACTTTCTTTTCGTCCAGTTCTATATGCAAAAGTATCTCTGAATTTTTAATCATTATAATTTTCCCGGATGATTTGATTTAATTGTATAAAAATAAGCATTTTATTGTAACCGAGTGTAATCTGGGCACTATCCCGGAAAACGACTATCGGCTGCGCTTATTTTACCGATCATTCAGGGAAATATAGGCGGCCTTTTGCTTTTATTGAATAGTAAGTATAATTTGCCTCTGGAAACTTGAACTTAAATTTGAACTTAAACTTGAACTTAAACCAACCTTTACCGGTATGAAATCAAAAATAATATCCTTTATAATTGCAGCTTTTTTAATCCTTCCTACAGCTTATGCTCAGAATATTAGTGTAGGCGGATTTGTAGGAGGAGGTACAGTCGGAGGATTCTCCGCTGCAACAGGAGCTTTTACATCATCCATCTTTGCAGAAGTTAAAACTCCTGTCTTCGGTTTTAACACCAGGCTGAGTTTTATATACGCTCAGGATTTTAATGTACTTCTGCCTGGTTCCACCAATCGGTATTACCCTTTCCTGAAAGGTGTATCGCTGAAAGCAATATTTACACAGCCATTGGACAGTCCGTTTTTTCTGGAAGAAGGATTCGGTCCAATAGTTATAAATGATAGAACATACAGCAATGTCGACGAGTGGAATTATGGAACAGCATTCTCAATGACAGCTGGAATAGACTTCAGAAAGTATAAAGCTGACGGCTTTAAATTAGGGCTTGGAGTTGAATACTCAATCACTTTCGGGAATACTTTTGCAAAGTATTTCTCATTTCACCTGCAGGGCCAGTATTATTTTTGATTTGTTTTATCAGTGACGATGAACGGGTATGTGTTTTCCAGCGGAAACTATATTGACGATCTTAGTAGCATTAAGTTTTACATTTTTAACCGGCAGGACTTACGTTGAGCTCCGGCAAAAATGAATTGTAATAAAAGAAATGCCGGGATGATGTGCCCGGCATTTGAATACTCGCGTTTTTATCCCATACGGATTATTTTGTGGAATCTGATGCGACAGATTTTTCTTCGGTCAGACGTCCGTTTCTCAGCTCATCGCTCAGACGTGTCGCTTTGTAAATATCCTTTACGGCTTCCAAAAGTCCTGATGAATGCACTCCAACCATCCGGTTTTCATCGGGAGTATATATAAAGTTGCCGGGTAAACTCTGAATGTTCCCGTCAAATGCCAGTCCCACTATCTCAGCTTTTTCATTTATAACCGGACTTCCTGAATTGCCGCCGATAATATCATTGGTTGCAACAAAATTAAAAGGAGTCTCCAGCTGAAAATCAGCCGGGGGATTAACCCATCTGTCAGGCAGACTCCATGGTTCCTTTTTTCCGAATGAATAATAACGGTCATATAGCCCGTAAAAAGTTGTATACGGAGGAGCTGTTGTTCCGTTGTAAGGAAATCCTTTCACGATACCATCTGAAATGCGGAGTGTAAAAGTAGCATCCGGAGGAATTGAAGTGCCGTATACAGCAAAAAGGGCCTTACCTAATTCCTGGGAATATACAGCTTCCTTGCTGAGGATATCCTTTACTTCTGATCTCAGATCTGTTCTTCTGTTCTCTGTGTGGACAGCAAAATAAATGAATGGGTCATCTGAGTTCAGAA
>DATFVA010000190.1:0-4556 GCA_035260565.1 Ignavibacteriaceae bacterium
AAGAAGCCTTATCCATACTTCCTTAGACTCCCCCTTCCCGACCTCAAATCCCAGGACCACCGTGGATAATGCATCAATTGCGAGTGCCAGGTATAAGCTATGTTCTTTATTGCTGCTGCTGCTGCATTTGAATTTCTTCCCGACGAGATGAATAAGTCTTGCTTCGTGTTTATTGGCTGCGGCATCTAGATATTCCTCCCAGGTGGGACATTCATCCAGGTATTCTCTGATTTTTTGGTTAATTCTGATTGGGGAACTGTGGTATATTGAACATAAATCGCGATACGAGTAGCCGCTTAAGTATGACTCGGTGAGTTTTCCGTAGTCCGGAGGGGATTTTAAAGCTGTATTCTCAACCCAGGTTTTATGACAGAATCTGCACCTGTATCTTTGTACATCTGCGGAAGTTTTACCGTGTTTAATGATTCTACTGCTATTGCAGAAAGGACAATTGATCGTCTTAGCTGCAATATTTGCAAAGTTTATTCCTTCTGACGAAGCGGGCTGAATGAACAAAATTCTTTCCTTTCAAGTGAATTGGTAATTACCTTCACGGTAATGAATTTTGAGTCATCAGTGTCTTCCAGGTGAAGTATCTTAATTACAGCCAGTGAATTTAATATCACCAACAGATTCGATGTCCATTATGGATATTTATTAGACAAACTTTGTATTAAGAACATTCAATTGTGTGAAACGATACGATAATATGATTACAAATTCTTAAATCTGATACTGATCCCTGGTTTTAAGCATAAATATTTCAATTCTGATCTCAATTGCCAATCTTTATGCCAACAACATTTTGTTTACAAACAGGCCTCATTTACATTTCTATACATTCAGTTGTTAAAATATTGAACACTACCAGGATTAAATTTTCTCATAAATGCTAATAGTTATTGTTATTTTTAGTAATTATTTATATAAGCAACTATTAAAAATATCTATTGCAGCTTGAGGTATTTTTACTTAGTTTTGAGCATATGCTCATAATAAATATAGCAGAGAATTTGCTTTTCACAGGAACGGAGCTAATCATCAAATCAAATATTTTTTGCAGGTATGCCAAGACCAAAAAAATACCGTAAAGTTTGTTGTATTCCTTCGGCTTATTATTTCAAGCCGAGGGGAATTCCTATGTATGAATTGGAGGAAATAGTCCTTGAGCATGATGAACTGGAAGCCCTACGGCTGGGAGATTTTCTTGGTTTATCCCACGAAAACGGAGCAGCCGAAATGAAAATATCGAGGGCTACATTTGGACGAATTATAGAAAAAGCACGAAAAAAGCTTGCAGATGCCGTATTAAACGGTAAAGCAGTCAAATTAATTGAAGAAAATACACACTATCCCAAAGCGGAGGAATAAAATGTCAGATATGTTAGAATCAACACATCCAAATCAGTTTAAAGGTAAAATTGCTATTGCAACAAATGATGGTAAAAGAGTTACAGGGCATATTGGAAAATGCAGAGCTTTTATGATTGTTGAACTTGATGGTGATAAAATTATGAATCAGGAATTAAGAGAGAATGTCTTTACCCATCATAGAATGCACGGGGAAAATGAGGGAGAAGGCGGGCATAACCATAGTCATACTAATTTAATCAATGGCTTAAAAGACTGTGGTTATTTAATCTCAAGCGGAGGAGGCTGGAGGGTAGTTGAAGATTTGAAGAAGAATAATATTACGCCCATTTTTTCAGATATAGATCAGATTGAAGAAGCGGTTGACAAATTCATCAAGGGTGAGTTAAAAGACGATGCGGGTTTAATATGCAATCATAATGAACATTAAATGCGAATGACAAATAATCTATAAATCTTTCGGAGTTATATTTTTATCATAATACTGAAGGGGTTCCAATCCGGTTGGCAGCGGCTGAATGGAGTTAAAGGGTATACTGTGAATTTACAGATAGTTAAAGGAGCGGGATGGATTTTCTCAATAATAATATTGTGTCATTATTGTTTGTCGGACAGTTATTCCGCTAAAGTTACTCCTTTCCTTCTCAGTCACCGCTGCAAGCCCCACCCTCAAATTCTAAAATCAAATCTCACGGGAAGATTGTGAGGGAGCCGTTCAAAAGTATTCAACATAGATATTATTGACGATAGCTCTATAGTGGATATTAAACCCTATGTCAATTTTTCCGGCTCTTAATGCGTTTTAGGGCATAATTCATTCGGTTTTCATTATTACTGGTTTCACATCGGGAAGGATGACACTGTTGAAATGGGGTAATGAAATTTTCCAGTTAATGCCAGCAGTCAGGTTCTCGGGCAGTTCAGATTTATGACAGGTTGAGCACCTGGCTAAATAAGGTTTGTCAGCTAATTCCTTCGCCTTTTTTAGATGACAAGACACGCATAAGTTGTGCAGCGCATCTGTATATGAAAGTGTATAGTATCGTGTGTTATCATTCTTTTGATTTGCGGTAAAGTTATACGTCTTATGACAGCCGGTGCATTTTTTTGCCGATTCTATGCTCCGGTTTATCCCCTGCTTATGGCAGTCGTTACATTTCAACCCGGCTCCATTAGTCGAAGCATGCCAGTCGTGCTGAAAGAAATCAACATTACTGTACATACTGGAATGGCATTGCCAGCATTCACTTAACTTTTCGCCCGGCAGGTTCAAATGATGACAGGTTGTACAATTCTCTTTACCAATACGGGCTATATGGGCCTGGTGAGGAAAATTTACAAACTGATCATCCCGGTTCCCGTTAATATACAGGCTGTCAATTCCCGATGCGCGGTTCACCTTTACATTATCAATGCCACCGCTTTGAAGCTGTTTTCCTGGAATTAAAGCCATACCGACTGCAAAACTTATTATAAAAGCAAGTGTATGCCTTGTAATGCCCGAGACTTCGGGAGTTCCGAGCCAGGTTCTTGATGAGTAATCAAATTCGGGCAGAGTATGAGGAAGTGAATCAGGTTCTTTAGGCTGTAATTCCCAAATATTGAAATTCTCTATAGCGAACAGGAAAACAAGTGCTGCTATGGATATGATTCCCAGGCTAATCATTATCTCGGTTAATAATGGGGTATATGAATCACCGGTATTGCCGAGCATTACCAGTCCGCCAACATCAATACGATTAAGCATCATCCCGAACACTACCATAAACGATCCGATCCACTGTACAGCTGTATGATTGCGGAGTTTCGGAATACTGAACATTATAACCGGAATAATTACCGATATCATAATTTCAGAGATGAAGAGATTACTCTGCCAGCTGCCGTTAAGAATTAGACCAAACTTGTCCTGTGCAATAAGGTCAACCAACTTTACAATGAAATAAACACCCAGAACCCAGATAGTGGTTTTGCAAAGCTTTGCGACAAGGTTAGATTCCGGCTTGCGTTTATACAGCCAGTGAGAAGCCAGACTTTCAAATGCAACCATCATTAATCCAAGGGCAACAGCTGAGATGAAAAACTGAACAGGTAGTATATTTGAATACCAGAGCGGGAAGAGTTTGAATGGCATAATAAGGAATAAACTGCCGAGGGAAGATTGATGTAAAGTAGAAAGCATTATCCCCAGCATAACAAAGACAAAACGGTACTTCATAAGAAAATTTCTAAACTTTGCATACCTGCTGAATTTTTCGAGGGGAACCGGACTGAATTCAAGCATGAGCACCCCGGTATAAAGCATTACGCACCAGCCGACTTCAAAGAGAGGTGAATGAGGATTCCAGTAAATGATCATATGCCAGATATTCCATGGTAATCCTAAATCAACAAGCAGACTAAATATTACAGCGAGGTACCCGAGGAAAGCCGTTAAGACTGCAGGTTTAACCAGGGGGTGAAATTCATCCCGTTTCATAATATAAACGATGGCCGTAAGTACAAATCCGCCTGCGGCTAAAGCAACACCCCCCATTACATCAAAGCCGATCCACAAACCCCAGGGGGTAGCATCATTTAAATTTGTTGTTACGCCCAATCCAAATATAAACCGGTTAAGAGCGACTGCTGCAGCAAATCCTGTGATTAACCATAATATAAGTTTTGCAATACGTACTCTATTCATCAGGAGATTCCTTTTCATTACTTTCTTTACTGAGGTTCATCCGGCGGCGAATAATCCAGTTTAGACCAAGCATTACTCCCCCCATTCCAACAAATGCAAACGGAACCGATTCCATTGCCGTCGCCGTCTTTTCGGGAAGTGGTTTATCGCCGAGGTTTACCGGGTAAGAAAGGAAATCGAGATTTATATCCGAGAGATACAGAACTGAAGTTCCCCCAACTTCATGTTCACCCCAGACTTTGTCAATATATTTACCGGGATTTTCTTTAATCCGCTTATGAGCTATTTTTAATAATTCGGCTCTGTCGCCGAAAATTGTTGCTTCCTGGGGACAGGCATTTGTGCAGGCAGGCTGTTCGCCTTTTATTATTCTATCATAACAAAGGATACATTTTTCAACATGAGGAACTGCTTTATCCCATTCATACCTTGGTATTCCATAAGGGCAGGCCATCATACAATAACGGCAGCCGAGGCATTTATCTGCATCGTACACAAC
>DATFVA010000191.1:0-5169 GCA_035260565.1 Ignavibacteriaceae bacterium
GTCACAGCCGGGATTTCGTCCGGCAAGGGCTGGACTCAACATCCCGCCTGATAAATCATCCGCAAGGTCGGGACACTCAGCAAGTAAAGCAAAATGCATAACTCTGTAGTGTTCTTTTGGAACAGTTGCTCGCTTATTCTAAATATTGGGGGTATCCTATTTTCAAAATAATTTATTTTAGTTTTCTACTGATCGGGTTGAGTAAATCCTCTCCCCTGTTTATGTTTGAATAAATAAAGCGAGGGAACTATGATTTATTGGAAATACAGGATAATCTCAATTGCACTTCTATTTGTTTTAATTTTGCCGGGGGCAAGTAAGCCACAGACAACAGACGCAGGTATTAAATGTGCTGAAAGCAGAATAAATAGTAATTCGGTTTTGAGAAATACGCTGATAACTCCCCATAATCCCTTCGACATCTTAAACTATAAACTCGAAATGAATTTATACGATAACTTTCTCAGTCCGTATCCCAAAACTTACTATGCTTCAGAAACCGTAACTTTCGTTGTTGATACAGCATTAAGCTCGATTCATCTGAATGCGGTTAATACCTCCCTTGCAATAGATTCTGTTTTGATGGCAGGTACTTCATTTACACATAATGCAGATATTCTGAATATACAACTGGATAATACCTACATGCCGGGAGATACTGTAAATGTTAAAATTTATTATCATCATCTAGAGCTCAATGATCTTGCCATCTATATTGTATACGGATTCGTTTTTACATGCACACCGCCTGAAGGAGCACGTAAATGGTTCCCCTGTGTAGATCATCCTTCGGATAAGGCTACTCTTGATCTGACAGCCAAAGTCCCTTCATCTGTAAAGCTGGGGTCAAATGGAAGGCTTGAGGACTCAGTTCTAACGGCAGATACAATATATTACCACTGGGTAAGCAGGGATCCTATTGCAACCTATCTTATGGTAATATCGGGCAAGGTTGATTATAATCTTGATATTGTAAAATGGTATGATCCGGCATATTCAAATGATACAATCCCTGTGAGATTTTATTGGAATGAGGGTGAGAATACTACTAAGCTGGCAAACGTTGAGGCGAAGATAATTCCGATGATGTCGTATTATTCGGGACTCTTTGGTGCCTACCCATTTGAAAAAAATGGTTTTGCAACCTTAAACCAATATTTTCCGTGGGGAGGAATGGAAAATCAAACTCTGATCAGTCTCTGTGATGACTGCTGGGATGAAATTACTGTCGCACACGAATTTGCACATCAGTGGTTCGGAGATCTCATCTCACCCGCAACATGGTCGGATGTCTGGCTGAATGAAAGTTTCGCTACATACTCCGAAGCTTTATGGTATGAGCATATACAGGATTATAACCGTTACAAACAGGAGATCAACAGTCAGGCTGCGGGTTATCTTGCGGGTAACCCCGGATGGCCTGTTTATGATTCATCGTGGGCAGAAGCTACACCCGGAACAGATACACTTTACAATTATGCGATAGTTTATCTGAAGGGATCATGTGTACTGCATATGTTAAGGTATGTAATCGGAGATTCTCTTTTCTTTGAAGTGCTGCACTCATATGCAGCCGATCCAGGAATTAAATATAAAAATGCTGCAACGGCAGATTTTATCGGGAAAGTGAACGAAGTAACGGGCAATGATTATTCCTGGTTTTTCAATGAATGGATATACGGACCAAATCAGCCCAAATATCAGAACGTATATGAAATTTCTGGGGGTGACACAAGCTGGACTACACATTTCACTATCAGCCAGGTGCAGACGAATGCAGGATTCTTCAGAATGCCGGTGGATTTATTGATTAATTTTTCGGACGGAAGCGACACAGTAATCTCCGTAATGAATGATTCGAACGACCAGGAATATTATTTTGAGTCTGAAAGACAGCCTTCGGGGGTGGTATTTGATCCTAACAACAATATTGTTCTTAAAACAGGGACTACTACAGGTATATCAGAAAAGAAGGAGGATTTGCATCCCGGTGAATTCAGGTTAGAGCAGAATTATCCGAACCCTTTTAATCCGTCAACCAGGATCAGGTGGCAGACGGCCGAGAGCGGATGGCAGACGTTAAAAGTATATAATATTCTTGGGAAAGAAGTTGCCGTTCCTGTGAATGAGTACAGACCGGCCGGCAGCTATGAAATCGAATTTCCGGCAAGCAGCGCAAACGGCATCAATCTCCCAAGCGGAGTATATTTCTACCAGCTCAAAACGGGTACACATATGTCGGTAAAAAAAATGATCGTTCTGAAGTAAACCCCCATTAATATATATGAAAAAGAAACCCGCACCATTAACTCCGGCTGCGGGTTTTTACCTCAGCCGGGTGTAATTATAAGTTTTATACGACTGGAAATTTCTATAGATTCCCTATTGAGAATTACTCATTAATAAATACAGCTCAACTAACACCAGTATGAACAATCTGAATAATCACCCTACAATCAGTATAGATGAAATAGTACGGCCGACGCGGGTAGAAATAGATTTAAATTCGATAAGAGAGAACTACCTGCAGATCAAAAACTTCGTTGGTGAAGTAAAGATTATGCCTATACTTAAGGCAAATGCCTACGGGCATGGTCTTGTAAAACTTGCACAGGTGTACGAGGAAACGAATGTAGACTATCTCGGGGTTGCCGTAGTTGAGGAAGGCATTTTATTGAGGGAATATGGCATTAAAGTTCCCATTCTTGTTTTAGGCGGCATATGGGAAAATCAAATTCCTCTATTCCTTAAAAATGATCTTACAATAACGGCTTCGTCGATTGATAAACTCAGGCAGATTCACGAAGCTGCAAATCAAATAAAGGTAAAAGCCCGGGTGCATTTGATTATTGATACCGGAATGGAACGGACAGGCGTTCATTACTTTAATGCGGAGAAATTTATAACAGAAGCATATAAATTCAGAAATATTTTTATTGAAGGCATTTATTCTCATTTTGCAAGTTCAGATTCAACCGATCTGACCTATACAAAGCTGCAATTTGAACGCTTTATGGAAGTCTTGTCTTTTTTTGATAAACATTCTTTAGAAACTCCTTTAAGGCACATTTCGAATTCGGGTGCAGTGCTTCAGTTCCCTGAGGCAAATCTTGATATGGTCAGACCCGGCATTCTTCTTTACGGTGTGTATCCTTCTCAAAACACGCAAAAAACGATTAAGGTAAGCCCGGCATTAACCTGGAAGTCGCTGGTGGTTTATTTCAAAGTGATAACTCCCGGCCACCCGGTAGGCTATGGGATGAAGTGGAAGACGGATCATGATGTAAGAGCAGTTACTGTTCCGGTAGGCTACGGCGACGGGTACTTCCGCAGTATGAGCAGCAAAGCAATGGTAATTATTAGGGGCAAAAGATATCCGGTAATCGGCACTATATCGATGGACCAGGTTGTGGTGAATATAGAACAGGATACGGCATATCATGGTGACGAAGTTATTTTATTAGGAACCGACGGCAGCGGCAGGATAACTGCAGAAGAACTTGCTGAATGGGCAGGAACGATTCCATATGAGATATTGACCAATATAAATACCAGGGTTCCGCGGATCTATATAGAATAAAATCTGTTCTGCCGTGAGATTTATTTTTCGCAATAGTATTATTTGAAACGAACCATTTTCATCAGAAAGTTTTCGGGGGAAGCATTCTCTTTTTTTTTGAATCTGATAAATCAAATTCCTACATCCTTCTTAAAAAAGATGGCATCTTTTCGATGCCATCCCTGTATAACAACTTAATTTGCTGCTAAGCCTGCTGCATGATCAGGAAGACCTGTTACAGTCTGGACCGGTGTAAGTCCGCCGGTATGTCGATTAATAATGAAAACGCTGATTGTATGTGTACCGCCGCTGAGTGCATACAAGTACCCGGAGTTATTATTCAAAGCCATATCGATCGGAGATGAACCTGTGCCTGTACTTGCTGTATTTCCACCATCATCAAATAATGTAATGCTGCCATCGGGATTAACATTGTATCCTGAGATATTGGAAGTTCCTGTATTAGTAGTGTAGCTGTACCTGCCGTCATTTGTTACAACAACCCAGCATGGCGCGGTTTGAGTATTTACTACAGGACCGCTGATCAGACTTATGCCATTACTGCTGACATCGTATGAGGACATTGCTCCTGCACCCATTCCGCCGCCGAAAGCATCTGAAACAATTAAATGTCCCTTGTTATCAAACTCAAATCCGAACGGAGTATTTCCAACCGAAGGCTGAACATTTGGTCCGGAAGCTGTACCGCCGGGGTTAATTGTATAGGTATCAATCATATTTGTGCCTTTTTCAGTAACTACCAGCATTCTTCCGTTGGGGCTGAATTCAACCTGAGCTGGTCCTACTCCTGAACCGCTTAAGGATCTGGATGATCCGGAAATCATTGTAAGAGACCCATCTCCATTATTTATTCTGAAACCGGTAATATTCCCGTCACCGCCTGCATTAAGAACATACAGAAGGTTGTGATGAATAGTCAGACTAATCGGCATTTCCCCTCCTGAAGATTCCTGATCTACTACCGCTCCATCTGCACTTAATACTGAAATATCATTACTCCCTGCATTAACTGCATATATGTATCCGCCGTTAAGAGCTACTGCACCCTGCGATCCCAGGCCCATTCCTGTGCCTGTTCCACCCGTAGAATACGAACCCATCATAGATAGCATTCCATCGTGTCCCCTGGAATATACCACCACTTCATTGCCTGCATCTGAATTAGATTCGGTGACTACAGCAAAAATGTCAGCGTTACCCGGTCTGTCAAGCGATGTAATTCCATCAGAATCGACACCTGTCGGAACGTCCATATTTTTTTGACATCCGGCAAATGCTATAACCAATACAAAAAGTGCAGCTGAAAGAAAACTCGTATATTTCATAAGATTCTCCTGTTATTTTAATTATTATTTACGGAATGGAATTTTATAAAAGGTTGTCACGATTTTATCACGCTACGCTATCTTTTTTGACAGGCGTGATTATTATCAGACAATTTTATTATTGAGTAAGTCGTCAGTGGTTATTATGTTTGGGATTAAGGTTCTCACACAAATAAGGAATTCTGATGCTACGGATTACAGACAAATCTAAATTTCCATTAAAAACAAAGCTGCTCCTCCCTGCGGTTGCCATTTTCTCTTTCC
>DATFVA010000192.1:0-3847 GCA_035260565.1 Ignavibacteriaceae bacterium
ATAATTCATTACAGCCTTCCTGATTTGATTTCGTTTTACGGGGATACTTTATTCCCCTGTGATTAAAAAGATCATTTATCTTACCGATAGCAATAGTATTGATATCATTTTCTTTAAGAATATCAAGGATCGTTTTATCAGGAGGGTCAATTGAAAAATCTTTCCTGCTTGTCGTCCTTTTAAAATTACCGGGTTCCCCTATAAAAGGACGGGCAATAACTCTTCCTATCGTTATGGAAGGAGCTAAAACCTTCATTCTCGTGATTTCACATATTTCATATAATCTTTTAAGCGGAATTACATCTTCATGTGCAGCTATCTGGAAAACTGAATCTGCCGATGTATATACAATTGGATATCCTGTGCGTAAATGTTCAATACCGAGTTCTTTAATGATTTCTGTGCCTGAAGCTGCCTTATTTCCTAAAACACCTTTACAACCCGTGAGAGACTTAAACTTTTCAATCAAGCTATCCGGGAATCCGTTGGGAAAATATGAAAAATCCACATCAACATAGAGTCCTCCCAGTTCCCAATGACCGCTGGTTGAATCCTTGCCTTTCGATATTTCCTTTAATTTACCATATGAAGCAGACGGGAAAGGTTCTGGCTCAATACCCTGCAGTAATTCAATGTTTCCGAGTCCTAATTTTTGAAGATTTGGTAATTTAAGATCTACTGATTGTGCGATATGCTTGAGCGTATTACTGCCTGTATCACCATATTCAGCGGCATCTGGCAATTCTCCAATGCCCACTCCATCGAGAATAATTAAAAAGAGGTTGTTCAAAATAATTAAATGCTAATTGCAGAATGTTAGTTGATATTCCTGACAGTGTTTCCTCCCCGCTCAAGGGCTTTCTGTAGTGCGAGGTCGGCATTATGAAGGACTTCGTCTACATCAACTTTTCCGGTTGAGGAGGCTACTCCGACAGAAATTGTATAGGTTGTCTGTTTGGAAACTACAGCTATAGGTTTCCTGGCTATTTTTACCCGGAGTTTTTCCGCCCAGAGAAAAACCTCCTTCGTGTTTGAATTGAAAAAATAGACGGCAAAAACTTTATCTCCGATTCTTCCAAATAAATTTAATGGTGTCATTTCCTTTTTTACAGTATCCGCAACGGTTAGCAGTACTTTAGGTAGCGGATTCCCATCAAACAATGATTCCTGTTCCAGAAAATCATCTATTCTGATCAGCGCCACTGCTCCTGAAGATTTGACTTTCTCTGCTTTGATCAGATCAGTACTTAATCTTTCCTTGAATGTATCTGCGTTTAAAGCCTTTGTTTCAACATCTACGGCAAGGTAACTCTTCAGAAGGGCCTGTGTAGAGTAAGAATATATAACAAAAGACAATATGTTCATTGCATTTTTGAGAAACTGTACATCAGCATTAGAAAATGCATTTTTCTTCAGACTTTCAAAGCATAAGACGCCGTAATTTTGATTATTGTAAATCAAAGGCATCGCCAGGAAGGAACCTTCAAAACTCACGTCTTCAACTTTCGCATACCTTTTATACTGTTCTCCCGAGGTATCGTCAATTTTTACCGGGATCCCTGTGATTATGCTTTTCCCCACGAGAGTTGCATTAAGTTCAATCTCCAGGCTCTCTCCTATATACTTTAATGAGGTGTTATTAATGATCTTAACGGTTTTAAACTTTTGTTCCAGTGGATAATAATATACAAAAGCAAAAGCGTCCCAGCTGAGAAGGAAACCTACAGAATTATATATAGTATTAATAAGATCTGAATCGCTGTCAAATTTACTCTCAGGCCCGATAAGATTTAAAAGCCCTTTTAATCTCTGCTGCGATACAGAATCAGAGTGCTTTTCTTCAAAAATCGAAATGATCATGGTTATCACCCGGACGAAGCGTCCAAGAGCATAAATTGTCTCAATTCCGAATGCATCGCCAACTTTTGAATCAACTGCTATTACAGCAATGAGCGATTTGTCATAAAATAAAGGAACACCCACAAAGCTTCTTATTCCCTGAACTGCTGAATAATACCTGATTACGTCAGCCTCAGCTGCAGGTGAAATATCACTCAATAATTCAGGCTCACCTTTCTGGACGATTTTGCTGAGTATATCGTCCTCAATGTCCAGCTTTCTGCCTGCCAGTTCATCTGAATTGGAGACGAACTTTTCTATCGAGAGTTTCTCTTTCTTTTTATTATACCAGAAAAATATTGCGGTATTGGCAGAATATGCTTCTTTTATTACAGTGAGCATTTTTTCCAGTACAAATCCGAATTGACCATCGTGCCCCACTTCCTCGGGAAGAGCTTCGTTGGCAATTTCTTCAAATCTTTCCTTAAGGTCGGAAGGTTTTATAGTGGTTTTTGAAGTGTTATATTCAGGGATATAATTATCAGCAGTAATTATTTCGGGTTTATTACCGGAGATTATCTTAAAAGATTCTTCGAAATCATGCCTTGGTTCACCAGGAACATCCGGGACTGCATCATCATCTTCGTTATCAAGGGATGAAAAAGATTTATCAAATCTGATCGAATCACGCAGAAATATTATAAAAGCGACATAAATTATAATTACGGCGATGGTTATAAATCTAATAACAGGGTCGTCTGTCAAAAATAAAATTGCAGCGAGAACTGGAACCAGGGAGAAAATCAGGATTCTTTTCTTTTGTCTTCGATCCATTGTCGAGTGAATAATTGGAAGATAAAAATTGAAGTAAATATATACTTACTCTTTAATAATAGCAAACAAACTGAAAGATAATGTCTCAGGAATAAAACAATTTAGAAAAGCGGCTAAGTATCTCTCGTTTCCCTGTTTTTTTGACAGCAGAATGCAGCATTAAATTTTCACCGGGAATCAACTCGGGGAAATATTCTAAAATATTCTTTTTTGCTTTTGATATTTCGGATTGGTTAAGTTTATCAACTTTATTTAATAAGACAATGTATGCTATATCATTATCTTTTAATAAAGAATTCAGCTTTATATCGAGCTGTGTAGGCTCATGCCTGCTGTCAATCAGATGAACTGCAAGATTTATATAACCTGATACCGAAATGAAATCGGATACGACTTTTCCCCAGAATTCTCTTTCTTTTAAGCTTGTTTTGGCGTAGCCGTATCCGGGCAGATCGACTATATAAAATTGTTCATCTATCTTATAATAGTTTATAGAACGTGTTTTACCAGGAGTTGAACTGATCTTTGCCAGGTTTTTTCTGTTAAATATTGAATTGATAAATGACGATTTCCCGACGTTGGACCTTCCGCATAAAATTATCTCCGGCAGGCGCAGCTTTGGTATCTCTTTGATATCATAGACAGATTTTATAAACTGCTGGTTTTCAAACATTAGTACCAAATAAAAAAGAGTAACCGGATAACCAGTTACTCTTCAATTGAGTCAATTTTCGTTTATTATTTGTTTTTTTCTGCCGGAGTTTCTTCAACAACCTGTGCATCAGGGATTTCCTGGTTCTTTTCTGCCTGTTTCTTTGCTCTTCTCTCTTCTCTTTTCTCTTTCTGATCTTCTGCTTTTGCATTTATTACATCATTGTAATCAACCAGTTCAAGGATAGCCATACTCGCTGCGTCGCCTATCCTGTTTCCAAGTTTTATAACCCTTGTATATCCGCCGGGACGATCACCAATTTTTGGAACAATTTCACTAAATAGTTCTTTAATGACTTCCTTATCCCTTATGTGACTCATTACCTGTCTCATTGAATGAAGGTCGTTTTTTCTTGCCTTGGTAATCAAAGCTTCGACATGTTTTCTGGCTTCTTTTGCTTTTGCTTCTGTCGTCTTGATCCTCTTATGTCTCAGTAAAGAGGTTGCAAGTGCATTCATAAGA
>DATFVA010000193.1:0-17968 GCA_035260565.1 Ignavibacteriaceae bacterium
AGGCGGATTCAGTACAGTATCAGGACCGCTTTCATGAGTCGATGAAATGAGGTTATTCTTCATTTCGGAAATTTTCACCTTAAATCCGCCATGCAGGTTGTGCATCTCTTTTTTATATGAGACATCAGATTTAATTTCATAAGTGTTTACAAGCAGGTTATTATCATCCTTATCATATGCAGTTTTAAGGTATAAACGGTTATCACCAGGATTGTAGGCATCTTCTGAATAGTAGACTCTGCCGGCAAGGTTTCTATTTTCATTTTCCTCATTTGAGTAATAAGCCAGTGACAGGTTAACACCGAGGTTGTCAGATAACTGTGCTAAGTATTTTATACCGTATATATTTCTATTGAAACTATAATACTGCTTCCCGTCATACTCCAATGTAACCTGTCTGATATCCGTTCTGCTAAGCTGGAAATACCCGTTCCAGCTTTCCGGGGTCAGATCAAATTTATTATATGCCTTTAAGAAGAAAAGCTCGAGAGCAGAGTTTTTGGATAAATAAATTGAAGATAAGAGTTGAAAGTCATAGAAAAGCGGCCGGTACTTTCCGCTTGTCTGCAGTTTATCCGCGAAAAGAGCCGGATTAGCGTACCGTACCCCAGTCGATAAATTTACACTCCCTATCCTTTTATTCAGCGTTAGGCCGGTATTAAGAAGGTCAACGTTAAACGTTCCATTAAGTGAGGAATCGAAATTATTTTTATAATTTATTTCGAGTGCAGAAGACATTTTGTCATCAAATTTCGCAGGAAAAGCTCCATTATAAAATTGAATATTTTCAACCATATCCTGGTTTACAATTGATTGATTTTCTTCGATCCCCTGCTGAAGAAGAAACGGCCTGTAGATCTCATATCCGTTCAGGTAGATAAGGTTTTCATCAAAATTGCCGCCCCTGACATTATACGCACTTGTGAGCTCATTATTTGAAGTAACACCCGGAAGGATCTTAACTCCTCTTATTACATCTGAGTAGAGGTTAGGCATAGCTGCCAGGTCTTTTTCCTTTATTTCCTGAACAGTTATCGATTTCGGCACTTTCCCGCTTACGCTGATTTCTTTTGTCTCGTAAATTTCCGGTATAAGCGAAATATTTAATACTATCGATTTGTCGCCATCAGGAACTTTTACCTCCTCAACTTTTCTTTTATATCCAATGCAGCTGAAAGTTATAAAATAGCTGCCGGGTGATATTTTCAAATTATAGTGACCGGAACTGTCGGATATGGTACCTGCGGATGTTCCGATAATAATAACATTAACATCGTTAACGGGAGTATTGCTTGAATCTTTTGTGATGTGTCCTGAAAGGCTGACGGTTCTCTGCTGGGCACAGAGATGGGCAGTAAAAATTATTAAGATTAATACAGTAAACCTCATTAAGACTCCGAATGAAAACAATTAGTTTACCGTATTAATTTTTTATAGGCGAATCCTTTTATTACTTCAAAATTATTGAAAATTTACTGACGGGGCAATTAAATTTCCGGGTCATAATTTATCCCCGGCAGTCTTAACTCTCTTTAATGAAATTTTCCATTCCCCGGGTTATTTTATTGAAATTACGGGTAAGCAGTTAATCTGAACTTTCATTATTTCCAGAAATATGCAGAAAAATGTAGAACTTAAATCATAAATATGGTTATGGATAATAAAAATGCAGCATTAATTAAAAAATTAGTCTGATTTTTATAAAACTTCATTACTATTCTTGTACCGTATAAAACCGTACTGAAAGCGCTCTGAATGCGCAGTGAATACCTTAATAATTAGTGCATCAAAGGGGTAGATCGCTGATTCCCGCAGCAAGTCAGTTACTGCCGAAGACTTTTTGCTTGCATCCCCAGCCTGAATGGCTCTTCTTATTTTTATTTTTGCCGAAAGCAGGAGGATTATAGAAAACCGTTACCCCGTTTTCCATATCAGCTTTCAGGTAATATTTTATTGAATTACAGTCGCAGTTGCTGATTGCCGTCTCCGGTTGAGAACCGGTATTATCAGTATTATTTCCCAAAATAGTCCGGAGATAAGGCCTGGTTTTTTCAACATCATAAAGTGAGATAGTAATAACAGTTAAAGTATTCTGTTTAAGATGATTAAATGCATTTTGTGCAAATGAATAGGCAAAAGAATAAGGATCGTAACTGTCTTTATTCAGTTCCTTAAGGAAAGTTGAATTCATCTGTGAAAGATGAAGATTTTCGGGGGATGCGACGAGGTATTTTGTATAAGGTGAAAGAAGTGAAACCATCCCGGGTGTTCCGTTATTGCAGGTTGATAGTACGATCAGATCAAATTTATTTTTTCCTGCAAATTTTTTTACAGAATTGGAAAATATTTCCTCATTAAAATTGATTTCAGGATGGCTTTCATTATAGGCATTTATGTTTCCTATTTTTGACGGGATTTCGTGACCGTAGTATAAAAGGATCTTTTGTGATTCAGCATTATCCTTGTTCCTGTACTGATTGAAAAGATAAATTTCTTTTGTGAGATCAGAATCTGAATTGTCCCTTGTGTAGGAGTCTTCTTTAACTCTTTTCCCGTTACTGAAATAATAAAAATGACTGTCATCCTGGGGAAAAAACAAAAACTTCGAGGCAGGACCCTGATGAAAAACAAAGACTTCGGAATTATCCAGGTACTTTGCAACTTCCAAAGCCTGTTTTAAGATCTCAGTATCTGCATAATGGGAGGCACCTGAAGTATCATGAAATAAGTAATCAGCGTCGCCGTGAATTATATAGATAATTTCATAATGCATCTGTCCTTCCACAGAATATGCGGTAAAAACAGGAGCAATACAGAGGAGAATTAATACAATAAAATATTTCATAAACTAAAAGCCGGCCTGGAGCCGGCTCAATCACTATAAAAGCAGTGCGACAAGTATAATTATAAGAACCAATGCTATTACACTAATGGTAATATATTCTGCCGATTGTTCAAACTGCTGCGTTGAGTAATTTGCAAACTGGTTAAGACTGGCATCCTCCACTTTGTCATAACCATTCAATCCATTTAGTTCATTCTTTCTATCCTGCACCTTTTGCTTAAAATAATTTATTCCGGCCATGTCCTTTTCGGATAAAGGCATCTGCTGGGCAGTATTAAATGCTTTCAATAAGTCATCGAATGAATTATTAAGGACCTCTCTTTTCTGAGCAGGGTTCTCTGTCTGCTGTACTTCCCGGTTAATTTTATTAAAATAATCTTTCAATTCTTTCTGAGTATGATTACCCGCGAAAGCTGAACCGGTTAAGAAAGCCATAACTAAACAAAAAATCACTATATTAAATCTGATCATACGTGTCTCCTTCAAATTAATATTACTTTGAGTGAAGAATACAAAACAAAGCAGGCCATAACTGTGCGAGCTAACACCAGTTTATCCCAAATCAAATTCCTTATAACATTAAATACCCTTTGAGATTTAGATGTAATTGAATTAAGTTTCACCATAGTTAACCGTTCCAAACGGTAAAGTTCTTTTTGTAATGACTCTAATTAAATCAACTTTAACAAATAATCGGGAGTTAGCTATGAATCTTGTTGACCGTGCTAAAAACATTTTGCTAAGTCCGAACACTGAATGGGATGTGATCCGTTCAGAATCTCCAACAACCGCTCAATTATTTTCCCAGTACGCAGTTATCCTTGCAGCCATACCCGCCGTAGCAGGATTTATAGGGTATTACCTTATCGGGTTATCTTTCGGCGGATTCGGAACTATAAGGCTTGGAATTGGCACCGCATTTTCCTGGGCCATCCTGACTTTCATACTTTCCCTTGTGAGTGTTTACGTTCTCGGATGGATTATTGATGCTCTCGCCCCCTCCTTCGGTTCAACTAAAGATTTCATTTCTTCTCTGAAAGTAGCTGTTTATGCATATACAGCTGCGTGGGTAGCAGGGATTTTTCAGATCATTCCTTCACTTTCTTTCCTGGCTGCCCTGGCAGGAATTTACAGCCTTGTTCTGTTGTATATCGGTCTGAAAAAAGTTAAGCTTGTTCCCGAAGATAAACTGATCGGTTATTTTATCATTACTATAATAGTTACGTTAGTTCTGTATTTTGTAATCGGAGCAATAATAAGTTCAATAGTTTTCAGAGACTATCTTTTTAACGGAACCTTATAATACTATTTAATATCCGCCTCTTTAACGGGGGCGGGTTTTTTCAGATCTTTGGAATCAATTCTGCTTTCATACATTTCTGTTGACCCGTAAGCAGCCGGTTCGTATATTCTACAAACCATCCAGGAGAACAATAGATGGATCTGAATGAAAAATACTTTTCAAACGGTTCCCGCGGTTTCAAAATATTGAATCGATTTTACCTCAAGTACAGGGATCTTTTCACGAGGACTATTTTTATTGAGTTTGATGACTTCAAAAACCAGATATTTCTGAATATCTCAGGGATCAGGCTATCAGAAGATATTATTAACGAGGAAGCTTACATCATAGGTGCAATAAAGATTCAATGCAGGGTTCAGTTAGACAAGGCAATCAGAAGTAAAAAAGTATTGTCGGAAAGCAGAACGGCCGGCACAGCTGCTGATGGAGAAAGTCCATCATATATGGAAAAGATTGAGACAGCACTTCCTGATCCACACATTATTCTTGAAGGCGAGGAACTGCTCAATATTATAAACATTTTTAAAATGGAGCTGAAATCTGAAGAAAGAGACCTCTTAAACAGTATGATTGATGAGAAAACAAGGGCTGAAATAGCCGGGGAGAAAAATTCGAATTTAAATACACTTGACACTCACATCAGGAGGTTAAGAATAAGATTTTTTTCTTTTCTTAAAGACAACGGGTATAATTATGAAGTCTACAGAAAATATGAGAAATATGATTAGTCCGTATGAAAGTATTTACCCGCTATTTAAACATAATAAGCGGACTTAATGCAGGAAATGTGAAAATGGAAAAAATATTCTCGGAATATTCAAAATTTCTGGATAAATCCGGCAGCCATCTGTCGCTGCAGACACTGGCCATGTATATCAATCTGCAGAATCTTCTAAGTACTAAGAGAAGGCATTTATATCTGATCACCTATCGGAATGCAGGCGGTGCAGTGATTCATTTAATCTTGTCTTTGATGAAGACTTCGAACTGGATACAGAAAAAGATGGAATCCCCGTATACCGACAGCCGGACGACGGTGATGAGGATACTTCACTTTTTACAAGTGAGGACGGCCTGGTGGAGATTGAATTAACGAGACTTAGTCCATCAGATTATAACCTGAGGTTTCTTTCATTACCGTCAAGATTAAAAAATGAAAAAGCAGCTTTACAGGTAAATTCCCGGTATGTAGTACGGGTACTTTCGATGGATATGGATACTATATACATTGTGCACAGCGAAACCGATATAATGAATGCCGGTTTAGCCGAACTTGTCTCATTAACTTCCCCGCCTGCAGTTCCTGTCCTGCCTGAATCAGCAAGCCATGGTATTAAGAAAAATATTTATTTATATGCGGCTGCTGCAATGGTGATTATTGCGGCGTCCTTATTTATTTATTTTGCATTAAATAGAGCGGGAAATTATCCCAACGAACCAACCCGGGTAATTACAAACCTTACTCCCGGGCAGAAACCAATAAACGAATCAGATACTGCTGTTTCAGAAACTCCATCTGATGACAAAAATGAGATTGAGAATAATAATTCTTCTGACAAGGATGATTATTTTGCAGCGAACACCACGCTGGAGAATTTCATCGGAAGAGACGAAAGAGGCGAATCAAAAGTTGAAATTATATCTCCCTCTATCGGAGCTGATATTAAAATGCCCATTAAATTTGAGTGGATGACAGCAAGAAAAAATATGACGCTGAATTTTGTTATCCTGAATAACAGGAATTCATCTGTTTATGAACGGCTCATCAACGGTAATGAACTTACAATCGACTCAAAGCTTAAACCAGGACTCTACTACTGGAAACTTGAATCAACGAATGAAGCTGAGGCCATGGGTAAATTTTATGTACGATGAATCAGCGGCCTATTAAGACGAAAGGGCTCCACTCAAGAGGATAAGCGAATTGTCCCGAGTGAATCATATCTAGCTTGGCTTTCCTTAATGCCGACGAATAATCCATCCCTGAAAGAATATTCTTATAGAAACTTACCATTAAAGCCGAAGTAGATTTGTCGGCCACCTGCCAGAGAGAAACCACAATATTATCGGCACCGGCATAAAGAAAACTTCGTGTCAAAGAATAGATCCCTTCGCCCTTAACGATTTTACCAAGTCCGCTTTCACATGCACTCAAAACAAGTAAATCTGCATTCAGGTTGAGGTCATATATATCCTCGGTATGCAGTACTCCATCATCAGCAGATCCCGGGGAAGTATAAAACGCAAGCCCGGAAAGCCCGGGGTGTTCTTCATCGATAAAACCATGTGTTGCCAGGTGAATGAATTTATAATTATACATTTTATCCGACTTTAATACGCTTTCAGTAGAGGCATTATTAAGAAAAAGATCGTAATGATAATTGTACTCTTTAAATAATTCACCGATTGATTCGACTTCCGTTTCGGTTTCAGGGAGCGGAGAATATTTTTTACCCGGGACAAAGAGGGATCTTGCTGAAAAACCGGTATCGACGACAGATGCAATATTATCAGTGTTAGAATGATCATTCGAAAATACCGGCGCAAAACCGGCAAATGACATCCCGGGATTATTATTCACATGCAGCAGACTCTCTTTTAATAACCCTGCAGAATAATGGTAACTTATTTTATAGTAATTTATCAGGTAAGACAATTGAGTGAACTCGCCGTTAAAGGGAACAGGAGGGTTTTTTGTCAGGAGCGCTTCAAAGGGGAGATAGGAAAGTGTATAATCCGGAATAATGTATAGTTTTTCTTTATTGCGTATAAAAATTTCTACAGGTTCTACGAGTTTGGAGTATAAATCGGATGCAGCGGAAAGATATTTCATATAATTCAGTTTCTGCAGCGAGATTCTGAAATCTTTAACTTTATCAAAAAAAAGGGAATCGCATTGTACCGTAACTGCATTCACTGTTCCCCGGGTTAAAACAAAAATTGTAACAGCAGAGTCGCTGGTAAAATATTCCAGAAGGCAGGCATTGGGAGGCAAAAGCTTTCTGATCTCATCAGAAGAAGAAAGCTGTGCCGGATATTTTAATTTATGGTAAGCAGGAAAATTACCTTCAAAATAATTAATCAGATCATCATATTTGCGCTGACTTTCAAAAAGCAATTTCCTGTTATCTCCCTCTGCTTTCAGATCATTTGATTCTTCCGCTTCCTGTAATTTTGTCTGATACAGGTAAACGTCTGACCGTAAATCTTTTTCCTTATCAACCAGGCTGTCGGGTAAACCAGCATATTTACGAGCGTCCGACTCAGCTATGGATTCCGAAAGTATACCTGCTTTATTTCTTTCAGCAAAATGAAAAGCCGATTCAATATAGACGGTGTTCTTAGTCAGGCTGTATAATTTGAGAGCAATCAGCACACCGTTTTTATTAACCTCATAGGATTTTTTTGTCAATATTAATTTGGACTCTTCCCGGCCGAAACCTGCTTTAAGTTTTTCCATTACTCCTGAAGCTGCATTAAATGCTTTCAGCGCATTATCAAGAACGCCGATATCACCTGACTCGTTAGCTTCCCTGTAGTAAGCGTTTCCCTTTCCAATCAAAGCAGTCAGTAATTGTTCTTCTGCCGGCATCCTGCCGAGTTCTCCAGGGTCCGTGTCACCGGGATAATATTCAGGCCAGATCACATAGAGTGCAGAATCATAATATGCTTCAGCAGGTTTATATTCGGATTCTTTCAGGGACAGATCTCCTGAAAATGAGTATGCTTCCGAAAGCCCTGGATTTGAAGGATCGATCTTTCTATAAATAGCAATAGATTTATTAAGGAAATACCTTGCGTTATCACTGCTGCCCATTTTCACAAAAATATTTCCTATGCCTGAATAGCTGAATGCCACATCACGTGATTCTTCCCCGGCATAATCCCTTCGTATCTGCATCGCTTTGTAGGCATACCCGAGAGCTCTTGTGAAGTTACCGTTATAGGTGTATGTGCTGGCAAGATTATTATAGCTCATTGCAACATAAGGATGACTCTCCCCGAGTTTCTCTTCCCATATTTTCAAAGCTTTTTCATCGTATTCAATCGATTTGGAGTATTCTTCCTTAAGAAAATAAACATTAGACATGTTTGTGTAGCAATTTGCAAGGTATGGATTATCATTGCTTAAAGTGGAATCCCATATTGAAAGTGCTTTTTCAAAATATTCCAGCGCCTTTTCATAATCACCTGTGCGGTAATATATTAATCCTACATTATGATATCCTTTGCCTGTATTTGTATGTTCCGTTCCAAAAATTTTCTCATTTATTTCAAGCATATCATGGTAGTATTTATATGCTTTATCATAATTGCCTTTTTCGTAATAAATCGTCCCTATGCTGTTATACAGTTCGGCACGAAGGGAATCCTGATTTTCTTTAAGATAATCGACAGCATCCAGACCGCTGTTGAGGTGACTAAAAGCCTGGTTATAATTTCCCAGGTATCTGAAATTTATCCCCATATTTTTCTGGCAATCTATATAGCTTTTCCAGCTTTCGCCTTTTTCAAACAGCTTTGAAGCCTTTTCATAATAGTAATTGGAACTATCGTATTTAACATCACGCCAGAAATCATCCCCTTTTTGATAAAGTTTTTCCGCTTCTAGTGAATCTGCGGGACTCATTGAAAGGATTTCGGATACAGGGCAGGAGGAAAACAGTATAGTTAAAATTAATAATGGTAAATATTTTCTCATTCGTCAGTGCATCTATTCCGGATAAAAGTAAGAGGAAAGCAGTTTTATCATTCACTCATCTGCAATCTAAATTTTCTTTCAGTCACTTTCAATAAAAAATTTATGACCCAACAATGCGGGGTACCGGGTATACACTTCTCAGGTTAAGCAGCCTTCTTTGGGGCAAGCGGAATATTTTAAATAAATGATTAAGTACCTGAAAGTTTTTTTAAGTTTATTCTACTATAGATAATGAGCTTAAAAAAATCATAATTTTCAAAGGAGGCAGTGTTGTCAAAAACATTTACTGCATTAATACAGCTATTAATTTTTTGCTTCGATTGAACCTAAAAGAATATATCAGAATACATCAAATAATTTATTTATTTAACCCGCTTTATAAACATTAATTATTAAAAGGATTTCAAATGAAAAGAGTTTTGACAATTTTATTCATCTTTTTAATTAGTTCTCTTCAGGCACAAACCACCTGGGAAGCACTGCCTTCACATCCGGATGGCAGCGGATTTACCGGACTTGTTGTAAGTCAGAACGGCGATCTTTTTGCCGCAACGGGAAGTTATAGTTATCCTTCTACAATCGGAGGCATAAGCCGTTCCACAGATGGGGGAACTTCCTGGGATAAAGTATTTCCTGCATATATCGCAAGGACAATTGAGATTACTACAGACGGGACCTTGTTTGCAAGTATCTGGGATTATCCGAATTCGAATGAAGGTATATACCGTTCGACAGATAATGGTTCCACCTGGCAGCCAATGTATATCACCACCAACAGTAATGAGCATTTTTTTTCGATAAAGGATGCAGGGAGCGGAGTTATGTATGCAGGTGCAAGATACGGAGTACTTGCATCATTCGATGGAGGGAGCACCTGGGGATATGATGCTTCTTTTCCTGTTGGTGAAACGTGGGTATGGGATGTTGAAGCTGCAGGGGGGACTATATTCGCTGCATCTGCCGCGGGCACATATTCAAAATCTCTTCTTAACTGGGATCTGATGCAGGGGGTTTCGGCAGGGGACACGGTGATCTGTCTGACTCCTCCTATAAACTCTACCAGCAATGGAGGCTCCACGCTTACAAATTTAATTTTCGGCGGTTCGCAGAAGGGCCGTATTTATTCAGCAGTTGTATATCCGCTCGCCAATTTTGCAATAGTTTACGCCAGTTTAGTTTATAAAGTGTTTGCTCTTTTTAATCTTAATAATTCAATCATATTTGCCTCCCGTGCACTTAAATCGGCCGCGGATGGTTTGGATGGGGATACTACAGGAACAGGAATTATGATCTCCTATGATGGCGTCAACTGGATTTATGACAGCGACGGATTACCTTCAGATGCAACCATTGACGTATTCGCTTCAAATAATACTTTGAGAGGGTCTATGACCGTTTATGCGGGGGCTTTTCAGAATTCATCTGACGGAGCAAAGATTTATAAGAAAGAATACACCATAGCAACAAATGTAAAAAATGAAAAAGCGGCCGTTCCTGAATATACACTATCTCAAAATTATCCTAATCCTTTTAATCCAACTACAGAAATTAATTTCAGACTCCCGCGGCAGTCTTTTGTTAATCTTGAGATATACAATATGCTGGGAGAAAAAGTCAGCACTCTTGTTTCTAAGTATCTAAGTCCCGGCAATTACAATATCGAATGGAATGCTGCTGATTTTCCGAGTGGGGTATATTTCTACAGGATTAAAGCAGACAATTTTAATCTCGTAAAAAAAATGTTGCTCCTAAGATAGTAGTTTGATCCTGAATACAATCTTATGAAGTCCCGTTTATACGGGACTTTTTTAATCCTTATAGTTCTGCGTCAAAGACTTAACGTTGAGAGAAGGATGATGTCTTTTCTGCACCCTGCCTTCCTTCCAGCTCATTCCAGATTTACAGACTTATTGACTGATGTGAAATAATAAGTTATTTTCCTTGAGTTACCTTTGATACTCTCCATTTGATTTACATTATACCCGCGGTACGGTGCCGCATATTGTTAGCTTATTTCTGATTTATAGTTTGGAAGTATAAAATGAATAAACCGGGCTATATATTAACTATCTTATTCATACTGGTCTTCATAAGGCCGGGCATCTGTCAGAAGATTAAATTTAAACATTTATCTGAGCAGAACGGGCTATCTGAAGGGGTAGTTAATTGTATGATTGAGGATCACTTCGGTTTTTTATGGTTTGGAACCGAGGACGGATTAAACCGTTATGACGGATATAACTTCAGGGTTTTCCGCAGTGTTCCGGGAGATACAAATTCACTATCCGATAATAATATCTGGTCATTATTTGAAGACAGCGAGGGAGGGCTCTGGATAGGAACCCAGGATGGTGTATTAAACTGTTTTAATCCTGAATCTGAAAAGTTTGAACATTTTCGTACATCCAATAATCCGGTAAGCGGGAACAGCATAACATGTATTTACCGTGATAAGGAGGATATCCTCTGGCTGGGTACATATAAAGGAGGACTTTGCAGGCTCGATATAAAAAGAGGAACTGTTCTGAACTGGATGCCGGATCCGGAAGATGAGTCATCATTAAGCAATTCATTTGTGACTTCTATTTATGAGGACCGAGGCGGGAACCTCTGGCTCGGTACATATAACGGGCTATGTCTATTCAACAAATCATCATCAAAACATCCTTTTACCCGTTTTTATCATGATCCTGCGAAAGATAATACTCTGACCGATAATATCGTCTGGAAAATATTTCCGTCTAAAGAAGACGACGAACATATATGGGTATGCACATATAATGGATTGACTTATGTGAACACAACGAAAAAACTATTCACGGGGATCATTCCTGACAAAAATAATCCGGATAAATTCAGCCGAAGCATAAGTTCAATCTGTGAAGACTTTGCAGGAACAGAGAAGCATTTATGGATAGGCACATATGACGGGCTGGTTAAGCTAAGGCTGCAGGGAGAACTTAGTGATTTTAAAGTTAAAGCTAATCCGGATTCAGTCCTGCGGATAAATAAAGATCAGCTGAAATTTTACAGGTGGATAAATGAATCAGGGAATCTGTCATCTATTAATAATAACCACATTAATAATATACTGGTTGACCGGTCGGGGGTATTATGGATAAGCGGACAGGAAGGGATTGATTATTATGCCGGGCAAAAAGATAAATTTAACTCCTGGTTAGTACATAAGAATGAAAATCCCGATTTTGAAATGCCGGAAATAAAAGATGTTCAGGCAATATGTGAAACAGGGAAGGATCTTATATGGATAGGGACCAACCAGGGAATATATACTCTTACTAATTCAGGGGGTAATTACAAGTTAACCGGATTACAGGAATTTTCTAAAATGAATATCTGGTCAATGGCTGCCGGTAATGACAATGGTTTGTGGATAGGCACTTACGGCAACGGGCTGGAATATTTTAACCCGGACTCAAAAAGAATAAAAAAATGGAAGGGAGACTGGTTCGATTCTTTAAATATAGGGAATCCATATGTACGTGCCGTTCATCAGGATAAAACAGGAGCCGTCTGGATCGGATTGTGGGGAGTGGGTCTCAACCGTCTTGATCCGGAAACCGGAAAAATAAATAGATGGCATCATGAAAGTGATAATAAATCAAGTCTCAGCTATGATGATGTATGGGTCATTTATGAAGACAGCAGGGGACGGATATGGATTGGAACGTACGGAGGCGGATTGAATCTTTTCACTTCCGCCGGCGGAGGCTCATTCCAAAAATGGAGCTTCAGTGACGGAGGCCTTACCGGTTTAAGCAGCAACAATATACTTTCCATATGTGAATCCCGCGTGAATGTACAGAAGGATAAAACAATTTTATGGATCGGGACAACAAGGGGATTAAATAAGCTCATTGTAAACAATGAGTCAGATGGTAAAACAGGAACGCAGGCTGTATTTGAAAACTATCCGGCACTGGGAAAATTTTTAACCAATTCTATAAACAGCATCGAAGAAGATGGTAAGGGACACCTATGGATAGGAACGAACGATGGTTTGATTGAATTTGATCAGACGAAAGGAATACTTGAAACTTACACAGTCTTTGATGGGCTGCAGAGCAGCCAGTTTAATCCTAATTCTGCTTATAAATCAAGTTCCGGTGAAATATTTCTCGGAAGCGTGAATGGTTTTAATGTATTTCATCCTGACAGCATTTATCATTCCGCATATAATCCGCCTGTAATGCTGACAGATTTCCAGGTGTTCAATCAGGCTGTCCCGATCCGGTCTGATTCACCTTTGAGATCTTCAATAATCACTTCAAAGGAAATAGTACTTTCCTATAACCAGAATGTTTTTTCATTTCAGTTTGCCGCACTTGATTATAATGCCCCTGAGGTTAATCAGTATGCATACAAGATGGAGGGATTTGATAATGAATGGATATACAGCGGGACGAGAAGATATGTGACCTACACGAACCTGAATCCCGGGGGATACGTTTTTAAAGTCAAAGCAACAAACAGTGATGGCATCTGGAATAAAAATTTTTCACAGATTAATGTCGTCATTACTCCTCCGTTTTGGGGAACGTGGTGGTTCAGGGGTTTGATCCTGCTGGTTATTATGGGAATTCTATATTCAGTATACCGGTTTCGCTTAAACCGGCTCCTGGAATTAGAAAGGCTAAGAATAAAGATTGCGTCGGATCTGCATGATGATATTGGTTCAGCACTTACCCGGATTTCACTTGAAAGCGAACTGCTCAACACAAACGCCGACCCCGAAGGCAGGAAGGAAGGACTGAGTAGAATAGGAAATATGAGCAGGGAAATAATATCATCTATGAGTGACGTAGTGTGGTCGATCGATTCAAGGAATGATTCAATTGAAGACCTGATTAACAGGATGAAAGATTTCGCATTTTCATTATCATCTTTAAGGAATACCAGGGTTATATTTGAAACAAAGAACCTTAATATGCAGAAAAAATTAAAGGTTGATTTAAGACAGAATATATACCTTATTTTTAAGGAAGCTATGAATAATACGTTTAAATATTCTATCTCGGATGAGATAAAAGTAGAACTAAAAAATATCGACGGGGAATTCAGCATGATTATTCTGGAGCCAATATCAGATTTTAATCCTCAAAAAATAACGGGTCATGGTTTAAGAAATATGGAAATGAGGGCGGAAAGAATAGGGGGCAAAATAGAACTTCATAAAGGGGAAGGGTTGAAAGTAGTGTTAAAGAGAGCCGAGATATAAAATCCGTATCTTTTTATAATGTTTTTTTGAGTATAAATTAACTGCCCTATTCTCCCCGCATCATTATGCGGTTGCTGCAATCGAAGTTATTTCATAGCATAGTCCCATAATATAATTCCCAATTATTAATTAATGAGGTTAGGACATGAAGAATGTTATAACGTTCGCGACTGTATTGCTGATTTTGTCCGGGAGTCTCTTTGCTCAGGTTCGTGGTAGTGCTCTCTTATTTGACGGCGTAGACAACTATGTGAATTTTGGAAATTCACCGGTTTTTGATATTGACTCTGCTGTTACATATGAGGTCTGGATAAGACCCGATACCGGACAATCTGGATTTATTTTTAATAAGTGGGTGAATTTTCAGGAAGATAAACAGCTGGTCTATTCAGCAGAACATATATATTTCTATTTGTTCAATACATTTGCAGGAGCTTCACTGCAATCGTCTTCTGTGATCCCTCTTCATGAGTTTACACATATTGCGGCAACTTATAATGGAACAAAGGCAGAGATATATGTAAACGGCGTGCTGGATACTATGAAGGATGTAATCAGCGGTGTATCCAACTCTTCAGGCAGTCTTTATATGGGATTCAACGCAGACCGGTTTGATGTTATAGACCCTTTTATGGGAGCTATAGATGAATTCAGGATCTGGAATACAGTGCTGTCTGATTCAGAAATTCAGGCTACGATGAATCAGCCTTTGACAGGAAATGAAGCAGGATTAATCGGATGCTGGGATTTCGATGAAGGTACCGGACCAACAACTGCCGATAAGACGATCAATGGCAATGACGGTACTATAAGCGGAGCAACGTGGTTAAATCCGACAGAAGTAAATGATGAAACAGTTTCCGTACAATCTTTTAATATATCACAGAATTATCCAAATCCATTTAACCCTTCTACCAGTATAACCTATAATCTGCCGTATGAATGTAATGTTGAGATTTCAGTTACGAATGCAATCGGCGAAAAAGTAAAAGAACTGATAAATGAGCACGAAAGCGGAGGCGAACATACAATAAACTTTTATGCAGGCAGTCTTGCTTCAGGGATATATCTATACAGGATAAGAGCTGCGTCCATCAACGGGAGTGCAAATTTCGTAAGTACAAAGAAGATGCTCCTTCTGAAATAACCGGCAGCCTGAAGGTAATGTAGGGGATTCTTATACAGACAGATTCAGAGATCAGATCTTCGTGTTCTGATCTCCGAACTCAGTGTTTGAACTCCGTCTATGATTTTCGATTGCTGATTTCCATCAATCAACCCCATAAAAAGCACTCCTCACATCATTATACGAATTAATCAGCACATATATCCTCTGACCTGTTAACCATTTTAAGCGATTGTAAAGTGTTTTATGAACGTATGTGGGACGTATGTGGAACGTATGTGAGACGTATGTGAGACGTATGTGACTCGTATTTGGAAGGTATATAGGACGAATTACAGCAAATGAAGATAAACAAAGGAGAGATACTGCAATGCGTCAGTTTTATGATTATTAAACTGATCTGAAGTTCAAATCTGAGTAATGGAAAGCATAACCACATTTTTATGCGGTTGTTTTAATAAAGCACATTTAATAGACTGCGTCCAATAAAAAACTCTTTTGCAATTATCCGGGACAGAGCGGCGAATTTATTGTTCAGCCTATACAATAATGCTACTTAAATCTAACTAACATCAACAAACAGGTGATTTATGATATATAAATCGTTACGACTAATGAAGTACAGCTGGTTAATAATATTTTTAACCTCGATTTCGTATTCTCAATATACCCTCGACCCTGGTTTCGGCAGTAATGGTGTAACAGAGGTTGATTTTGGCCCTAATTTCAATGATTCCCCTAATGATATGATTTTACTTCCAGACGGCAGTATTATGGCAGCGGGTATTAGTATAAATTCCTTCGACTATTTTATTGCTCTTACCCGTCTGCTCCCCGACGGGATGGTAGACTCTTCTGGTTTTGGAACAAATGGAAAGACACTCCTTCACTTTGTCCTGAGAGATCAGGCGAATGATATTGAACTTCAGTCAGATGATAAAATAGTTGTTGCCGGCACTGAAGCAGAAGGAAATGGAGGCAGCCAGATTACCCCTGCACTTTATCGCTTTAACCCGGATGGAAGTCTGGATACTTCATTCGCGGACAGCGGTAAAATTGCTATTCGATATGATAACGTTTCAAGCGGAGAATTTTACGGAGTATCAGTGCAACAAAATGGAAAAATACTGGCAGCGGGAAGCAGTACCGGAAATGCAAACGGGGGAGTAGCCGGGTTCGGGGCAATGCGTTTTTTGCCCAATGGGAATATAGATACAACTTACGGCATTAATGGTAAAGCAAGGATTGTTGAGAGTATATTATATCATCCGGTAGCGTGCCTGTTTTTATCAGACACAGGGATTGTTATGGCAACTGTGTCATATATTAATGGAATTGAGCAGTTTGTACTCGGGAAGATGGATAGTCTGGGCAACAGGGATACCACATTCGGCGATAATGGATTTGTGGTAACCGGCATCCCTGCAGTATATAATTTCACCGGGGGGGAATCACTTGCATTGACAAACGAAAACAAAATAATTTTAGCCGGTTCAACTCCTGATTCAAATGGTCAAAATCTGTTTTCAGTATTTCGGTTTTCACTTGAAGGTTCTATCGATTCGACTTTTGGAACAAACGGCAGGACAGATATAAAACTCAGTAATTACGATATTGTTTATGATATGAAGATTGATCAGAATAATAAAATCCTGCTTGCCGGAGAGGCAGGCAATCAGGGAGGGCTTGCGCGACTTAATCCCGATGGATCACCAGATACCTCATTTGCGCCAGAAGGAAAACTTACCATAAATTTGAATAATAACCAGGGAACACATTATTTAACTAACTGTTTGCCGATGCAGAATGGAGACATTCTTGCGGGAGGATATGATTTTGCCAGTAATGCAGGTAATTTTATTATAGCAAAAATCACACGTGGAGCAACAGGAATTGAATTGAACAGCAATCTCCAGCCGGAAAATTTTGAACTCTCGCAAAATTATCCCAATCCGTTCAATCCCTCTACTAAAATAGATTTCAATCTTCCTTCCGAAAGTTATGTGAAGATAAGTGTATATAATCTGCTTGGAGAAAAAGTAAAAGAATTGCTTAACAGCCGGGAATCTGCTGGTAAGCATTCGGCTAACTTTTATGCAGGAGGTCTTGCTTCAGGCGTGTATATCTACCAGGTAACCGCTGAATCTATTACAGGAAAGAATTATTTCAGAAAAGAATTAAAAATGGTTCTTCTGAAATGATAATGAGCTTGAACTAAAAATATTGCTCTCCATAAAAAACCCCCGGCATCCAGATTATTCAATGACCGGGGGTTAATTAATTAAAATTAAAGATTTATGGTTCCGATGTCGGTATTGCTGCCTGCGTCAACCTGTACATTGGTTACTACCGTATCAGTGTAGGCTATATTATTGGGATCAATATGAACATCGTAGGTACCTGCAGGAAGAGTCATCAGACCGAAAAATCCTCCACTATTAGGAAAGGTGGAGATGGTATCAGTTCCGGCCACTGTCCAAACACTGGCATCAGCATCCAAAGGTAAGACCTGTCCTGAAATGGAGCCTGAAATAACCACAGGCATTACCCGTATAACAGGATTCAACATATATACACCATTTCCAGTTACGTGTATAGACTGGTCAGCATTAAAATCCAGCATCAATTCATAAAGATTGCCGGGTTCAATATCAAATTCATGATTAAGTTTTATACCTGTCTGCATACCACTCGGAATGATTAAGGGTAAAGTATCTCCATTTACCACTACGTTGCTTCCTTCGCCAAGAATG